>CAYNKE010000018.1:0-23283 GCA_964397715.1 uncultured Bifidobacterium sp.
GAATTCGAGAGTCATGAGCACACTTCACACCACCCGGAGCGTTCACCCGTCATGACCATTCTTCTGTCCGTTCTCGTCATCGTCCTCGTCGGCGTTGTCGCGGTTCTCGTTCTTCGCTCTCGCACCCCGATCGCGCCTCCGACGTCAGTCACGACCCCCACTCTCGATCCCGCGGTGTTGCAGGCCGAGGTCGCCCGCACGGTGTCGGACGCGCTCGCCGATGCCCTCGGACGCCTGAACGACGAGGCGCGCAAGACCCGCGACGAAACCATCAAGTTGGCCACCGACATGGTGACCAAGGCCGGATCGGAGCAGATCGGCAACAAGAGCGACCTCATCGACCAGCGCCTCTCGTCGGTCGCCGAACAGGTCACCAAGAAGATGACCGAAATCGATCGCGCGCTCGGCGATCTCCGGGAGAGCACCTCCAAGCAGTACGGAACCGTCGAGCAGGCCGTGGCCGCACTCTCCCAGCGCACCGACAAGCTCAATGACGTCTTGTCGAGTTCGCAGGCCCGTGGTCAGTGGGGTGAGCGTCTAGCCGAGGACATGCTGCGTGCCGCCGGATTCGTCGAAGGAATCAACTACTCCAAGCAGTCGATGATCGACGGCGGCGGACGACCTGACTATCGCTTCGAC
This sequence comes from uncultured Bifidobacterium sp., assembly GCA_964397715.1. Taxonomy (GTDB): domain Bacteria; phylum Actinomycetota; class Acidimicrobiia; order Acidimicrobiales; family Ilumatobacteraceae; genus Casp-actino8. Next base: position 640 of record CAYNKE010000018.1, read on the forward strand.
ATCCCGCCCGATCGGGTCTTGTTCATGGACGTCAAGTTTCCGCTCGACAAGTACGCCGAATTCGTCTCGGCACCCACGGACCAGCTGAAGAATGTCGGCAAAGAGGCGTTCATTCGAGCCGTCAAGGACCGCGTCGTCGAACTCGCGAAGCGCGAATACGTCGACAAGAGCGCCGACAACACTGTCGACTACGTGTTGATGTTCATCCCGAACGAGAGCATCAGCGGTTTCGTCCACGAGGCTGATCCGACTCTCATCGACTTCGCCCTCGACCGCAAGGTCGTTCTCTGTTCACCACTCACCCTGTACGCGTTCCTCGCGGTGATTCGTCAGGCCACCGACGCCTTCCACACCGAGCGCACGGCCGCCGAGATCATGCAACTCGTCAACCTCTTCCAACGTCAATGGGACGACTACACGAAGGCGGTCGACAAAGTCGAGAAGTCGTTCCGAACCCTCGAATCCGATCTCTCCTCCATCAATACCGACGGCACGCGATTCAACAAATTGAACGCCCAGGTGAAGAAGATCGAGAAGCTGCGCAAGCGTCAGGGAATTCCTGAGCTCGCCGCGGTCGAGGTCGAAGTCGTCGATGCCGACGACGAATCCGACGACTGACCTTCACTCAGTGCGCAAGTGTCCGCGCTCGTGGGCGTCCCGAATGATCTCCTGAGTGTGCTGCCACAGAGCGTCGGCACCGTCGCCGATCGGTGACAACCGCTTGACGGCCTGAGGCACGGTAACTCCGTGCCTCTTCCATGGCGACTCCTCACCTGCGCGGTGGTTGAGCATCGCCGGCTGTAAGCGATCGACGGCATTCGCGAAACGGCTCTCGGCAGTCTCCTGCGCCTCGTACTCCTCCCAGAGCCTCCAGAGATACTCGGCCTGATCTGTCGGAAGAATTCCGAAGAGACGTTCGGCTGCTCGCCGCTCTCGATCGTCTTTGTCCGCGTAGGCCGACGTGTCGTAGGCGAAGGTGTCACCGGCATCGATTTCGACGATGTCGTGCACGAGGCAGAGAGCCAGAACGTGAGCCAGATCGACCTCGACGTTGCTCCACTCGGCAAGGACGAGCGCGTACATCGCCAGGTGCCATGAATGCTCGGCGGTGTTCTCTCGACGCGAGCCACCAGTGATGTGCGTCTGTCGTTCGATCTGCTTGAGTCGATCGATCTCGATCAAGAAGTCGAGTTGCTGCTTCAGGCGTTCGTCACTCATGAATTGTCATCCCGAAATCAACGAGGCGAGCGACCACACAGCGGCCACCAGTCCGACCAGCGCCATGGCGATGCTTCGGGCCATCGGCGCCCTCGGAAGGTCGCCCTCCTTGGCCGCGGGGGGTGGCTTCACGACCGCCAGAACGTTGCCGGCGAACAATGCTCCACCTAACGCCAGTACCAACCAGGCCAGCAGATCGTCGCCGAGGAACATCGGGCCATTCTGCCAGCGTGGAACATGTGGCTCGCGTCTGGCCCGCGTGCGGACAAGACATCCCGGATCGGCAAGACTTCTGCCATGGGCTTCCACCACGTCGCGATCGCGATCCACGACACCGCCGCCAACTACGACTTCTACACCCGAGTCATGGGCTTCGAGCTCGTGAAAACGGTGACCGCGCCCACACCGGAGGGCGGTTGGAGCAAGCATTTCTTCTACTCCACCGGCACGTCCCCGTCGGGCGAGCAAGGCATGATCGCGTTCTGGGAGATCCACGACGACTCGATCGGCGCCGAATTCGGAACGAATCTGAACAAGAGCGCTGGCCTTCCTTGGTGGGCCAATCACTTGGCATTCGATGCGCCGACCCGTGACGATCTCGACCGGCATCGCGAGAGATGGCGTTCGTGCGGGTTCACGGTGCTCGAGGTCGATCACGAGTTCTGCCATTCCATTTACATCCGCGATCCCGAGGGCAACACCGTCGAGTTCTGCCACACCGTTCGGGACTTCACCGATGACGAGAAGAAGCACGCCATGGAGTTGCTGATGGATCCGAAGCCCGGGATGGAGAAGGCTTTCGGTGCCAAGGTCTGGCAACCCGAAGGCGACGCGATTCTGCTGCCGTCGGGCTGATTACGTTTCGTCGACGCGCTGACCCACGCCCCGTGCGGCGTTACGGAACAACGTGTACTCACCCTGGAAGACGAGTCGGATGTTGTCGAGCGCGCCAGCGCGATGCTTGGCCACGATGAGGTCGGCCATCCCCTTCAGAGCCGGGTCGACCGCGCCTTGTTTGGCGACCTCTTCGCGGTGAATGAACATGACGACGTCGGCGTCCTGTTCGAGCGCACCCGACTCACGCAGGTCGGCGAGAACCGGACGCTTGTCGGCCCGCTCTTCGAGACGACGGCTCAACTGGCTGAGCGCCATGATCGGCACATTGAGCTCGCGGGCCAGAACCTTGAGGTTTCGGCTGATCTCGCTCACTTCGAGCTGACGGTTCTCGGAACGTGCCCCTCCGCTCATCAATTGGAGATAGTCGATCACGATGAGACCGATGGTTCCGTACTTGGCCTTGAGGCGGCGCGCCTTGGCGCGAATCTCCATGACGGTGACCGCCGGATTGTCGTCGAGATACAGCGGAACTTCGAGACGCCCGACGGCGTTGTTGACGTCGCTCCACTCGCTTCCGGTCAGGTTGCCGGTGCGCAGTTTGCGCGTGTCGACACGAGCCTCGGCGGACAGGATTCGCTGAGCCATTTCGCTGTGGCTCATTTCGAGCGAGAACACCAAGACGGGCTGGCGGGTGTTCTTCGCCACGAACGTTGCGATGTTGAGGGCGAAAGCCGACTTGCCCATCGACGGACGAGCGCCGACGATCACCAGTGACGCTGGCTGCAGGCCGAGCAGAAGGTTGTCGAGATCGTGGAATCCGGTCGACGTACCCGTGACCCCCGCCTTCTCGGTGTAACGCCGCTCGAGTTCGTCAGTCGTGGCCCGCAACACGTCCTTGATCTCGGCCACCGAGTCGGTGACGCGCTCGTCGGCAACTTCGAAGACCTTCGACTCGGCTTCGTCGAGAGCTTTGGCCACGTCATCGGGCTCGGAGTAGGCGATCTCGGCGATTTCGCTCGCGACTCCGATGAGACGTCGCAATGCCGACGTGTCCATGACGATCTTTGCGTAACGACCTACGTTGCCGATGACCGGCGTGGTGTTCTGCAGGTGCAGAAGGAAGTCCATGCCGCCGATCTCGTCGAGCAGTCCGACTCGTCGCAGTTCGTCGGCGACCGTCACCGCATCGACGGGTTGGCCACCCGACAACAACGAACGCACGGCATCGAACACGTGCTGGTGCGACGGCTTGTAGAAGACATCCGGCAGAAGACCCAACTCACTGACCGTGTTGACCGCCTCACGCGACAGAAGCAACGCGCCGAGCAGCGACTCTTCCGCACTCAAGTTGTGAGGCGGGACTCGATTGGCTGATGCCGGACGCGATCCACCACCGGAACGCGACGAGCCGGATTGTGAAGGACCGGATTGGGAGGAGAACCTCGAGGCGTCGGACATCACTCACACCTTGCTGGATCAACCCTGTTGATCGCTAGGGGGACAGGGTTGTGAACTTCCTGTGGACAAAGGTCCCAGTCCTGTGGATGGGACCGTCCGAGACGACGATGCCCGGACCAAGGTCCGGGCATCGAAAGCAACGGGCGCGGGGCCCGAGAATTCACTTGGCGACGACGTTGATCGTGATCGACGCCTGAACGTCGGTGTGCAATTTGGCGACCACCGCGTACTCACCGACCGACTTGATGTGGTCGGGGACGGCGATCTTCTTGCGGTCGAGTTCGATACCGGTCTGGGCCTGCACCGCCGAGGCGACGTCACTGGCGCTCACCGAGCCGTACAACCGGCCTTCGGCACCTGTCTTGACCTTGATCTCGATGGTCTTGCCCACCAGTTCGCCGGCCACGGTCTGGGCCGACTCACGGTCGGCCGCATCACGAAGGTCGCGGCGACGGCGCATGGCGGCCGCCTGCTGGACGGTTCCGTCGGTCGCCGTGATGGCCAGTCCGCGGGGAAGCAGGTAATTGCGGCCATGGCCGTCGGCGACATCGACGATGTCGCCGCGCTTGCCCAGGCCGGAGATGTCGGAACGCAGAACGACCTTCATGATCAGCCCTCCTCGTCCTCGGTCACGTCGGTCTCGGTGCCTTCGACCTGATCGTCGAGCTCGATCTCGGCCACGGGCTCCGGGGCGCCTTCGGGGGCCGGACCGCGACGCGGACCACGCCCGACGGACGCGACGCGCTTGGTGTACGGGAGAAGGGCCATCTCACGGGCGTTCTTGACCGCGTTGGCGAGTTCTCGTTGCTGCTGGACGGTCGTGCCGTTGACCTTCTGACCGCGGATCTTCGACCGGTCGGACATGAACCGCTGCAGCAGGTTGATGTCCTTGTAGTCGATGTAGTCGATCTTCTCGGCCGACAGAACGTTGGCCTTCTTCTTGATCTTGCGGCCTGCGTCCTTGGGGGCCCGAGTACGCATCGGCTTCTTGGAGTTGCTCATGGAGTGTGTCCTTCGTGGTGGGTCGACGTGATGGGGTCGGTCAGAACGGTTCTTCGTCCGGGTACTCGGCGGCGGGGGCCGGAGCGTTGGAACGGCCACCGGAGAAGCCGCCGCCGCCGTCACCGCGACCAGGTGTGCGCTCGACCGAGGCGGTGGCCCAACGCAAGGACGGTCCGATCTCGTCGGCGACGATGTCGACGGCGGTCCGCTTGCCGCCATCGCGAGCCTCGTACTCGCGCACGTCGAGGCGGCCGGTCACGAGAACACGGCTCCCCTTCGTGAGCGATGCCGCGATGTTCTCGGCGAGTTGGTCCCAGGCGACGACGTTCATGAACGAGGTCTGCTCTTGCCACTCGCCGTTGACCTGGTAACGCCGGCTCACGGCGATCCCGAGGGTGACGGTCGGCTTACCCGACTGGGTGAAGCGAAGTTCGGGGTCGCGGGTCAGATTGCCCACGACGGTGATGGAGTTGGATGCCATGGTGATGCTCCTGCTGGAAGGGGTGATCGGCTGAGATCAGGCCGCCACGAGACCCCGACGAGCCGCTTCGGCTTCGGGGAGGCGCAGCAACTTGTGACGCAGGACGTCGTCAGCAATACGCAACGAACGCTCGAGTTCGTCGAGTGCGCCGCCCGGGGCGACGATGTTGAAGACGACGTAGAAGCCGTCGTCCTTCTTCTTGATCGGGAACGCCAGGCGGCGCTTGCCCCACCAATCGGCCTTGCCGCGCACTTCGCCACCGGCGGCCTTGGTGGCCTTGGTGACGGTGGCGACCCACTGCTGGGCAACGGACTCGTCGAGAGTGCCGTCGAGGATGATCATCAATTCGTAGCCACGCATGATGCGTGAAACTCCCTTCGGACGCGCCACCCGTGTGGGAGGCGGGGCCCCGTGAGGGGCAGGGTGACTATGGACCGGGGCAGTGTACCGGCGGCTCGGCGCGAGCAGACGGGGTGGTCGGGGTCGATGTCGCTGACGCAGGGCACGACCTCATGGTGCCCCGGGGGTGTGGCACGGCAGATCGGACCGGGCTCTCAGGGTCGGGTGAGGCGCACGATCGATGCCGACAGCAGGCCGACACCGGCCGACACCGCCCCTTCGTGAGTGGTGAGGCGGCCTCCCGACCGAAGGATTCCGGTGAACGCCCGCTCGCGATCTCCTTGGAAGACCAAGGCCGGACCTCCCGAATCACCCAGACCCCAGAGCACGGCGACCAAGCCGATGATGATGGCCACCACGCAGAACGGAACGGCCAGGGTTTCGCGCGGCATACGAGAGGCCAGAACCAGCGAGAACACCGCACTCAGAAGGAGCAGGACTCCCACCGACCCGACCGCAATCAGCAAGTGCTGGAACATCGCCGACGCACCGAATCCTCCGTCGTCGCCGCAGTCGACCATGGCACGAGCGGGCGCACCCGGGTCGTCGATCGGTGACGATTGCAGGAGGACGCAATCACGCCCGTCCGAGGCGACCGGCTGGCCATCGACGAACGAAACCGAGAACGTGTCGCCGAATGCGCCAGCGATCAACAGCCCCACGGCGGCGAGGAAGATCATCACCAGGCCGAGCAGCGCGTCGAACTGAAGGCGTCGGCTCGCCTCGTACGGCAACCAGCCACTGCGGCGCGACCGACGGGAGCGCTTCAGACCTTTGGACCCGGTGAAATCCACGAGCTTCGGACTCAACCCACTTGTCGACGACCGCGTTGGCCGCCGATCGGAATGGCGCGAACCAGGTAGTGCCAGCGGCACGCGCAACACGCTTCCACCACGTAGGCAGTGAGTTCTTCGGGGCGCCGATGAAATGCCGCGAGCTCCTTGTCGTTGGCCGCCAGGCGACCATGCGACGGGAGTTTGGCGCCGAACACATAGGTCACAAGGACCAGATTGCTGTCGGCGCAGATCGGGCACGGTGTCTCGGTCTGCTTGCCGACGGACCGTGCCGCTCGCATGAGTTCGGGATGCGCATCGCACACTTCTTCGCGCCCGAGGCGCCCGCGATGGAACTCGTTGATGGTCGCACGACGAGCCATCCGATGGTCGACGAGGCCGCCGCGCATCGAGGAGAAACCCTTGAACGCACCGGTTCCGAAACCCGCTGAGCGGGAACGGGACGACGGGCGCTCGGACATCGCCAGCAGACTAGTCCTGCTCGCGAGCGGCCCGTTGCGCCCACCAGTCGTCGAGTCGACGGCGGATTTCCGCCTCTCCGACGAGACCTTCGTCGAGTCGGATTTCGAGCAGGAATGCCAGTGCGTCTCCCACCGCCCGTGACGGCGCGAGCCCGAGGTGCTCCATCACCGCAACGCCATCCATTTCCGGACGAATGGCCGCCAATTCCTCTCGTGCGGCCAAATCGGCGATGCGCTCCTCGAGTTCGTCCATCCGCTGTGCGAGTCGAAGCGCCTTCTTCTCGTTGCGCGTCGTGCAGTCACAACGAGTGAGCACGTTCAATTCGTCGAGTAACGGACCGGCATCGTTGACGTAGCGCCGCACCGCCGAGTCGGACCAGCCCATCTGATACGTGTGGAATCGAAGATGCAGGCGAACGAGCTCGGTGACGTCGTCGATGTCCTCGTTCGCGTAGCGCAGCGCAACCAATCGCTTCCGCGTCATCTTGGCCCCGACCACGTCGTGCATGTGGAAGGTGGTGCCTTTGCCCTGCAGGTAACCGCGGGTCTTGGGTTTGCCCACGTCGTGGAACAACGCGGCCAAGCGGGTCTTGCGAAAATCGAAGTCGGGATGGGCGTCGGGCTTCACGTTCTCGATGACCGCGAGCGTGTGGGTGAGAACGTCCTTGTGTCGGTGGATCGGATCGTGTTCGAGTCGCATGGCCGGAAGTTCGGGAAGGAACAGATCGGCCAGACCGGTCTCGACGAGAAACCACAATCCCGGTGACGGCGCATCGACCACGATCAGCTTGTCGAGTTCGTCGCGGATCCGCTCAGCCGACACGATCTCGAGGCGATCCTTCATGTGATGAACGGCGGCCACGAGTTCGGGAACGGGTTCCATCTGAAAGCGAGCGATGAAACGGGCGGCTCGCATCATTCGAAGCGGGTCGTCGCTGAAGCTGATGTCGGGGTCGAGTGGTGTGCGAAGCACCCGGGTCAGGAGATCGGCGGCGCCACCGAACGGATCGACGAGCGTCGGCGAGTCGGACGTGACTTCGAGAGCCATGGCGTTGATGGTGAAATCGCGGCGCGAGAGGTCGGTCTCGATTGCGTCGGCGAACTCGACGTCGGGCTTGCGGGTGTCGGGGTGGTACGCCTCGGCGCGATGTGTGGTGATTTCGTAGACCCGCTCGCCTTTACGCGCGCCGATGGTTCCGAACTTTTCGCCTTGGGTCCACACCCCATCGGCCCACGACGAGATGATCCGTTTGATCTCATCGGGTCGAGCGTCAGTCGTCGCATCGAAGTCGAGGTTCGAGAAGTCGAGTCCACCGAGAAGATCGCGCACGGTTCCTCCGACGAGGTAGAGGCGCTTGCCCGCCTGTCGAAAAAGTGCCGCGACGTCAGCGACCTCGGACAGAACGGGAGCGAATCGCTCGGGGACCACGGCGTCAGGCTACGAGGGTTGGAGTCACGCGGCGAGGAGCCCGCGATCGATCCAGAAGCGGTGGATCCGATCGATCATCGCTTCGGCGAGCCGCGATCGGGGGCCGGTGAGACCTTCCGGATGAACGACGGACTCGAGAAGCGCACTGATCGCCGCGGTCGTGGAGAGTCGAAGTGCATCGAGGTCGTAGCCGCCCTCCAGCATCACGAGACGACGGCCGGGAGGAGCGAGCGACAACAGTCGCGTGACGATCGCGTTGTAATCACCCGACGAGAGCCCCATGTCGGTGATCGGATCGGCGCGATGCGCATCGAATCCGGCTGACACCACGAGCCACGTCGGGCCGAAGGATTCGGCGATCGGAACGACGAGGCGATCGATCGCATCGAGGTAGTCAGCGCCCGTGGAGCCACGAGGTAGCGGAACGTTGAGCGTCGTGCCGTACCCGGGCCCGCTGCCGACCTCTTCGAACCATCCCGTTCCGGGATAGAGGGGCCATTGATGAAGCGACACGAACAACACGTTCGGCTCCGACCAGAACACGTCCTGCGTTCCGTTTCCGTGATGAGCGTCGAAGTCGACGATCACGACTCTCTCGCCCCGCGACACCAACTCAGCGGCAGCGATTGCGACGTTCGAGAGCAAACAGAATCCCATCGTGTCGGCACGGGTGGCGTGGTGCCCCGGTGGCCTGACCGCGCAGAATGCCGCTGACTCGCGACCCAGCACCAACTCGTCGATCGCCGTGAGACCAGCGCCGGCCGCAAGGACCGCGGCGTCCCAGGTTCCTGCACTCGCGACCGTGTCGGGGTCGAGCCTCCCTCCCCCTGCGCGCGACACCGACTCGATCGTGTCGACTAGTGAGGGACGATGCACCCGCAACATCTGATCGCGAGTCGCAGCCCTCGGCACGAGAGGAACAAGGCCATCAGCGAACTGCTGTGCACCGTCGATGACCGCACCCAACCGCGCGGGTCGCTCGGGGTGGCGTGGACCGACGACGTGGTCGAGATACGCCTCGTGCGTCGCGAACAACACGGTCATCGTCCGCGACGCTACCGTTCTGACGTGCTTACAGGCCTGCGCCTTCGACGCCGCGACGGGCTTCCCCGTCTGCTCGACGATGGTCGTACCCGGGCCCGCGTTCGACCCTGGCCGCACACGGACCGAATCGCGCACTTGGTCCTCACCGATCACACCAAGGCTCCAACCGTCGCGACACTCGCTTCGTGGCTCGACTCCGTCGACGCCGAGGGATACGAGTGCATTCGAACGGGTGCGTTGTCGGAGGGAGCCGTCAGTCCTTTTCTCGAACTCGGCTTCTGGCCCATCCAACGCCTGTTGTTGCTTCGGCTCGAACTCGACTACCGCACCCGTTGGGTGACCGCTCCGCACGAACTCCGAGCAGTGCGTGGACCACGTCAACTGACTTGTTGCGCTCGAATCGACAACGCCGCCTTCGAAAACGGGTGGGATCTCGACGTTCCCGGAATCATGGATGCGTGCCGGGCCACGCCGCAACACCGCATCCGACTCGCGATCACCGCGAATGACGAGCCGGCGGGGTACATGATCACCGGTCGCAACGGAGCGGCTGGCTTCGTCCAACGACTCGCCGTGCGTCCGGAATACGCGGGCCAGGGAATCGCGTCGTCACTCCTCGTCGATGGACTGTCGTGGCTGCAACGACGACATGTCGACGACGTCCTCGTCAACACCAACTTCGACAATTCGCGGGCGCTTCGCCTCTACGAACACTTCGGCTTCCAAACCGTCGACGAAGCCCTCATCGTCCTCGAGCGAAACGTCAACCGGCCAGACGGAACCGTCTCGTGAGGACGTACACAGCAGTTCGCGTGATCACGGCTCTGGCGGGTCTGACCGTTTCACTGCCGATCGGATCGGCGAGGGCCGAACTCCCCGAGGAAATCGGATCTCTCGTGTCACAAGATCAATACGTCGCTGGGATCGAGGGTTCGACCATCGATCTCAGTCTGGTCCTGTCGGGTTCGGGCAGCGTCGGTTCACAAGCACCGACCTCGATCATCGTGACCGCCCATCGTCCAGTTCGCAATCGGACCGGCGTGCAGGACGCGATCGCTGGGGACCTTCCGTCGACGATCGACAGTCTGAGATTCCCGATTCTCGTGCGCGACGCGTCGGATGTCGTCGACCTCAGCGTGCCGATCGAGATCGGAACGCGAACCCCCGACAAGTTGCAGATGTCGGCCGCCGGTCTCTACCCCATCACGATCGGCCTCGAAGTCGACGGAAACGTCGTCGATCGACTGGTGACGTTCGTCGAACGACTCCCCGACGGAGCCGACCTCCCGGTGGTCGACCAGGCGTTACCCGTGGCGATCGTCGGTGTCGTGGACGGCGGGGTCACGCTCCAGCCAGACTCAACGACCGTCGTCGCCGCCGATGATCGAGCCCGAGTCACCAACTTCGCGACGATCCTCGAATCTCTGCCCGGAACACCGCTCACGGTGGCGGTGAGGCCCGAACTGATCCAGGGGCTCGGGCGGTCGACCACGGACGATGCGGACGTTCTGGCACGACTGCAGTTCGCCGACACCGTGACCTACGTGTCGACCCCGTACGTGCGCGTCGATCCCGGGCGATCCGCCGACTCGCGAACCACCGACATCTTCGTCGGCCAACTCCGTCTCGGAGAGGACGCCCTCGCCGACGCACTTCCCGAGTCCATCACCACACGCACCTCGTGGATTCAGGACGGACCGCTGTCGGCGACTGGTGCGCAGTTCATCCGCGACCTCGGCTTCCGTTCGATCCTGCTCACTTCGGCTGCCGTCGAGGCGGGTGGATTCGGGGGTGTTGCCTTCGCTGACGCGACTCGCAAAGTCGAGATCGAATTGGCCAGCGGCGGTTCCATCGATGCCATGGTCCCCGATGCGTCACTCACCGCCCTGGTGACTCGCGCGTCCCAGGGTCCTCCGAGCGACGCGTACTTGACGGCACAACAGATCCTGGCGGAGATCAAAGTTCTGCGCCGCCAACTCACCGACAGTGGCGAGTCGCTCACCGGTCGATCACTCGTGCTCACGACCAACGACGGGACGCTCATGTCGACCGATGTCGCCGTCGCTCTCGCCGACACACTCGGTTCGTCGGTCGAGGTCGAACTCGTGAGTCTCGACAACGCCCTCGCCCGTACGAGTGTGAACCTGCTCGATGGACGCCCGACGGTGATCCGGCTCCCCGCGGTCGGTGCGGCGACTGCCAACTCGACGGCTGAAGCGCTGTATCTCACTGGCGCACGGATCGACGCCTTCGCCTCGATGCTCCCCGACGGGGACGATCGCCCGGCGATGTGGCGGCGAATCCTCGACGTCCTGCCCGACGAGCGCCTGACGGCGGACCAGCAATTCGCGTACGCGGACGTCGTGCGCCAAGAAACCGACCTTCTGGCCTCGGTGGTGGCCGCGCCGGCATCGACAACCTTCACGCTCGGTGGTCGAAGCAGTGCGATTCGCCTCAATCTCCGGAACGACTCACCGACCGAGTTGTCCGTTCGGGTCCGACTCGCTTCGTCCAAACTCCGGTTCCCGAGCGGCGAGACCGTGGTGGCTCTCGCCCCGGCATCGGTGACATCGGTGGAGATCCCGGTCGAAGCGAGATCCAACGGCCGCTTCCCCGTGACCGTTCAGTTGATCACGCCCCGCGGCGAGCAGGCGCTGACCCAACCCCTCGTGTTCACCGCTCGCGTCAACGCTCTGGCCGGATTGGGGCAACTCGTCACCGTGATGGCACTCCTCCTCCTCGCCGTGTGGTGGATTCACCACCTCCGCAAGCGGTACATCGAGCGTCAGGCTCTGGTCTCCGACACGACCATCCGCCATCCGAGCAGCGAAAGCCCTCGTCAGAACGAGGATGACCTGGCGAACTAGCCTGCCCCCGTGGCTTCCGTTCGCATCATCACCGACAGCTCGTGCGACCTCCCCGATGACGTCGTCCGCTCCCTCGGAATCGAGATCGTGCCCCTCTTCATCCGCTTCGGAGACGACGAGGTCGTCGACCGCGAGCAATTGACGACCGCCGAGTTCTGGGCGCGTTGCTCAGCGTCAGGCGACCTTCCGTCCACCGCGGCTCCCTCTCCGGGCCGGTTCGAGCAGGCGATACGCAAGGTCGTGTCCGAAGGGGCCTCGGGCGTCGTGATGGTCAATCTGTCCGGGGCGCTGTCAGCCACTCTCCAAAGTGCCCAGATGGCCGCGGAGTCTCTCGCCGATCTGGTTCCGATCCGCGTCGTCGACAGTCGCTCGGTGTCCCTCGGACTCGGTGCGATCGTCGTCGAATGCGCCCGGGCCGCCCAGAAAGGGGCGGGTCTCGACGACGTTGCTGCCCTCGCCCACGATCTGGTCGGCCGCTGCGAGCTCTGGGGAGCCCTCGACACCCTCGAGAACCTCAAGAAGGGTGGTCGCATCGGAGGTGCACAGGCCATGCTCGGGTCGGTTCTCTCCATCAAGCCCATCATCGAAGTGCGCGACGGGACGGTGCAGGAGGGCGGCAAGCAACGGACACGGAGCAAGGCCATCGCGTTCCTGGTCGACAAGGTGCGCACCGTCAGCGCGTCGCCCGGCATCAGCCGACTCTGTGTGCTTCACGCCGACTGCAGTGATGTCGACTCGTTCGTCGCGCAATTGAAGACCGTTCACCCGGGAGACATTCTCGTTGGTGAGATCGGTGCCGTGATCGGCGCACACGCGGGACGCGGAACCATCGGCGTCGCCTACTTCCGCAACTGATCACTTCAATTCCCTGAGCGCTCACCGGCGCACAACTAGCGTGTTCATCCGAGCATGTCCGTGAACACGTCGCAACCACCTGAACCGAACACGGTCATCGCCGGTCGGTATCGCCTCGACGTGGCATGGGCTCATGGCGGTATGGCCGACGTCTGGAAAGCCACCGATCTTCAACTGTCGCGAACGGTTGCCGTCAAACTCCTCAAACCTCACCTGGCCGCCGACGGGACCGTCGCCGAGCGATTTCGACGCGAGGCAATCGCCGCTGCGAGCCTCACCCACCCGAACATCGTCACTGTCTACGACGCGGTGGGCGATGAAGGTCGACAAGCCGTCATCATGGAATTCATCGACGGAAAGTCGTTGCGGTCACTACTCGACGAGAAGAAGCGGCTGACACCCAAACTCACCGTTCACATCGGAACCGGTATCTGTTCGGCACTCGACGCCGCGCATGCGAACGGAATCATCCATCGTGACGTCAAGCCGGGCAACGTTCTGGTCACCCGGGACGCCCGGGTGATGCTCGCCGACTTCGGCATCGCCAAGGCACTCGGAACGGGGGAAGACCTCACGAGTGAGAACATCATGATGGGGACGGCCAAGTACTTGTCGCCCGAGCAAGTGAAAGGTGACGAGCTCGACCTCCGCGCCGATCTCTATTCGCTCGGCCTCGTGCTCTACGAATGCTTGGCGGGTCGTGTGCCCTTCACCGGAAAGAACGACACCGAAACGGCGTTGGCCAGGCTGCAGCGCGATCCCACCGATCTCCAACAGATTCGCCCTGACGTCAGCCCCGAACTCGCTCGCGTGATCCACCGGATGCTCGAGCGACGACCCGATCGCCGGTATTCGAGTGGAGCCGAGGCGAGGTCCGCCCTCAAGGCCGCGCTCACCAGCGAGGGCACCACCGGACGCGGCGCCCTCGGCCATCCGGCCGGCTCCGATCGCACGCCCACACCCGGCAAGATCATTCGTCCGTCCGGTCACACGCCATCCCAACCCGCGACTCGACCCACCACGACACCGACTCCATCGGGTGGAACGCTTCGGCCGTGGAGGCCGTCACCGATCCTCATCGGAGGACTGGCCATCGCGATCGTCGCCGTTGGTGCACTCGTCATTCGGGTCGCGGCCGGCGGGGACGAAAAGCCGTCACCGATCGCAGCGACGACGACACCCCCGACTCCGACCGGGCCACCAACCATTCTCGGTGTCTCTCCGTTCGATCCGCAGGGAGACCGGACGGAGAACGACGGTGAGGCCGTCTTGACGACCGACGGCGACGCTGGAACCGCGTGGTCCACTGTCTGCTACAAATCGGCGACGTTCGGAAGCAAGTCGGGAGTCGGTCTCGTGGTGCAGTTGACCGAACCGAATCTCGCGAAAGTCGACGTCCAACTCACCGCACCGGTGCGCCGCGCCGAAATGTACGCATCGAACACTCTGAGTGACGATCTGGATGCGTGGGGCCCGGCCGTTGCGTCAGCGGCGGGTGATTCCGGGTCGACACTCACGGGCGTGATGACATCGCCGATGCAATACGTTCTCGTTTTCTTGCGTGAAGTGGATCGCGACGGCACCTGCAGCCGGGACAATCCATTCCGCGGCGGTATCTCCGAGATTCGAGTGTCGCCAGCTCCGTGAACGAACTTCTCGTTCGTCGCGCCGTCAACGGTGACCGAGCCGCCCTCGAGACAGTTCTCCGCGAACAACACCCGCGGATTCTCGTCGCGTGCCGACGTCTTCTCGGCCACCACTCCGACGCCGACGATGCGGCGCAGAACGCACTGATCTCCATCGCTCGGCACATCGGCACCTTCGACCAGAGGTCGTCCTTCTCGACCTGGGTCTGGCGGATCGCGACGAATGCCGCTCTCGACGAGATCCGGCGGCGCGGGCGCCGAGCCATTCCGGCGTCCGATCGCTTCGACGGCTCCTCTCGCACTGACTCGAACTTCGACCGGCCCGTCGATCAGGGCGTCACGCCCGGGTCGTCCTTCGAGGACCGCGAGGTCATCGATGCGGCCCTGGCTGAGCTCCCCATCGAGTTCCGAACAGCGGTCGTGCTGCGCGATCTGGTCGACCTCGACTACGACGAAATCGCCGAGGTCCTCGACATACCGATCGGCACCGTGAGATCACGGATCTCTCGCGGCCGATCACAACTAGCCACGATTCTGGGGAACCAGCTCTCGGTCTCCGAACGTCAAACCCCCGGACCCCGACCATGACCGACTCCTCCGTCCCCGACGACCGAATCGACGATTACGCGAGTCGGCTTCTCGATCGCGAGATCGAGTTCGCTGACGTGCCCGCCGATCTCCGTGCCTTCGTCCAACTCCGGTCCGAAGAGTTCGCCGCGATCCGCGACGCCATCCGAGTCCCGATCGCGATCGATTCATCACTCACCGAGCGGGCCGTGGAAAGCACTCTGCGTCCGTCCTCGCGATTCCGCTTCCGAACGGCGTGGGCGAGTGCGGTCGCCGCGGCTGTCGTTCTCGTCGTCGCCATCGGCATCGTGACGACGAACAGAAGTACCGAGGCTCCGATGGCCGACTCGAGTGCTCCCGACATGGCGGCCGCCGTGGTGGCCGACGCCGCAACGCCCGCTGCACAGACCAAGGCGATCGGAACAACGACAATCGTTCTCGAGGCCGCCGCCACTCCGATGCAGTCGCCCCAGGTGACCGAGTCAACGGACATCCCCGACGTCGTCGCTCTCGGAGAACTGGTCTCCATGTGGCGGACCAATCCTCCGGCACTTCTCGACGGTCCCTCGATCTGTCCACTGCTTTCGGGATTCCGAGTGGCAGCCGGCCCGTTCACATTCGCTGGTCAGACTGTCGAAATTCACGTTTCCGATGACGAGATCCGGGTCGTCTCGACCTCCGACTGCGCACAGGTGGCCAGCATCGCGCGCTGACGACAGGCGTGGCTAGCCTCGCACCATGGCCAGAAACCCGCTGACCGACCCGACCTGGGCCGAGAACATGACCGAGACGATCGTGTCGACGGTCGACAAGGTTCGGGATCGGACCACCAAGCCGATCATCATGATCGCCCGCGGTCTCGTGTTCGGGCTGCTTGCCGCGTTCCTCGGTCTCTTCGTTGCCGTCGTGGGTCTCGTCGGCGCTCATCGGGGCCTCATCAATTTTCTCGAATGGCCCCTCGATCACGACACCGCGGTCTGGGTCGCCTACCTGCTTCTTGGCGGTCTTCTGTGCCTCGCCGGTTCGGTGTGCATGATCAAGCGCCAGTCGCAGGACGGCGTCTGATGGGTCAGCACCACAAGGTCGTCATCATCGGGTCCGGTCCGGCCGGCCTGACCGCCGCGATCTACACGGCTCGCGCCAATCTCGCGCCGTTCGTGATCGAGGGTGAGCCGTCGAGTACGAGCGATCAGCCCGGTGGGCAATTGATGCTCACGACCGAAGTGGAGAATTTTCCCGGTTTCCCCGAAGGGATCATGGGCCCCGAGTTGATGGGTCGATTCAAGGAACAAGCCGCGCGTTTCGGTGCCACGTTCCTGACGGCCAAGGCGACGAAGGTCGAATTCGGTGAGACTCCTCTCAAGATCCACGTCTACGGCGACGTTCACACCGCCGATGCCGTGATCGTGTCGACGGGAGCACAAAGCCTCATGCTCGGGATCGAGGCCGAGGAACGGCTCATCGGTCACGGACTGTCGACGTGCGCGACCTGTGACGGCTTCTTCTTCCGCGGTAAGGAAATCGCCGTCGTCGGAGGCGGGGACTCGGCCATCGAGGAGGCCAGTTTTCTCACGAAGTTCGCCTCGAAGGTCACGTTGATCCACCGACGCGATTCGCTGCGCGCCAGCAAGATCATGCAAGACCGTGCGCTGAACAATCCGAAGATCGAGATGCGTTGGAACAGCGTGGTGACCGATCTCGTTGGTCAGGAGCAACTCGAGGGGATCGTTCTCCAGGACACCGTGACCGGTGAAACCAGCCGCATGGACGTGTCCGGACTCTTCATCGCCATCGGACACCGACCGAACACCGATGTGTTCAAGGGCGTTCTCGACATGGAGGACACCGGCTACCTCATCACCCGACCCGACTCCACGTACACCAACGTGCCGGGTGTGTTCGCGTGCGGTGACGTGAAGGACCACGTGTACCGCCAAGCGATCACCGCGGCAGGTTCGGGGTGCATGGCGGCGATCGATGCCGAGCGCTGGCTCGAAGCGCACCACTGACCATCGCGTTGTAATCTGACGTCGAACCAACGCGGAAGGACCTGCCATGGCCGACGGAATCGTCACGCTCACCACCAGCACATTCGACGAAACGGTGAATTCGTCCAGCACACCTGTGGTCGTGGATTTCTGGGCCGAGTGGTGCGGACCGTGCAAGCAGATCGCCCCGATCCTCAGCGAGATCGCGACCGAGAAGGCCGGTCAGGTGACCATCGCGAAGCTCAACGTCGACGACCATGGTGACATCGCAATGCGTTACAACGTCATGAGCATCCCGACACTGCTGGTCTTCCAGGGTGGAGAGCTGAAAAAGCGCATGGTTGGCGCGAAGGGCAAAGGACAACTCCTGCAGGAGTTGGAGGAATTCCTCGGCTGATGGCCCTGTCGCCCGGTGATTCGGGCGAGGCCGTTCGGCAGCTCCAGAGCCGGCTCGGCGCCGCCGGATTCCTTCCCTCCGAGGGCATCGAGCCCTCCGTCTACTGCGCGGGAACAACCGCTGCAGTCCGAGCGTTCCAGGACGACCGAGGACTTCCGCCGACTGGGCTGTGTGACGACACCACCTGGAACGTTCTGGCCGAAGCGTCGTGGAACCTCGGCGATCGAGTGTTGATGCTCCGGTCGCCCAACCTGCGGGGTGACGACGTGGCCGAGTTGCAACGGTTGCTCTCGCGGCTGGGTTTCGACTGCGGTCGGATCGACGGGATCTTCGGTCCCCTGGCGTCCCGGGCGCTGTCGGAGTTCCAGATGAACGTCGGTATCGAGATCGATGGGGTGTGCCGACCCACCACCGTCGACTCGCTTCGGCGCCTCTCCCGCCAGACCGGCGACGGTCCGGGTGTGGCCGCGGTTCGCGAAGCCGAGAGTCTCCGGACAGGACGGCCCCTCGACGGCCGACGCGTCGCCGTCGGCCAGTTCGGCGGATTCAGCGCTCTGAGCCGTCCGTTGTGCCAGTCACTGCTCGACCGCGGGGCGCTTCTGATTCAGACCGATGACACCGACGCGATCGCCCAGGCCGCTCACGCGAATCTCTTCGGGGCTGAGGTGTACGTCGGCCTGGAAGCCAGTGCCGATCCATTGGCGCGCGTGACCTACTACGCGGTACCGGCATTCGAATCGGCGGGGGGTCGAGCACTCGCCCACTTGATCGAACGGCACTTGCGCGATGTGGTTCCACGACTCACGGTGAGTGGAATGCGGTTGCCCATCCTGCGCGAAACCAAGATGCCGGCGGTCCTCTTGAGTCTTGGGCCCACGCAGGTGATGGTCGATCGCGCCGACCGCATCGCCGAGGCGGTCTTCTTGGCCCTCACGGCCTGGTCGGCCTGACCGTCCACATCAAGGACAGACCCATTACACCTGCGCAGGGCATGATTTACGGCTAAAATCTCACTTTGTCCACACAGTTATCCACAGTCTGTGGGGACCCTCTCGCAGATGTTGAGGGTTACTGTTTTCTCACAACCCCTGGTCAGGGTGCGGTCAATCGGCGGATGGACCTTCGGTCATCAATCGGTAGATGCGCTCGAGGTCTTCGAGGTCAGCGAATTCGACGGTCACTGTTCCTCGTTTGTTCGCCATCTTCACGGCCACGCGGGTCGACAGATAGTCACCCAGCAGTGTCTCGAGTTCGAGCAAGCCGGCTGGTGGGAGTCCGACGGGTCGCGGTGTCGATCCACCTGAACTACCAGACGTTCCACTCGAACCAGACGACCCTCCCCCGCTGCGGTCACGCACGGCCTCTTCGACCGCACGAACCGTCCATTCCTCCGTCGCCGCCCGACGGGCCAGGCTTTCCTGAAATGCACGGTCGGTGGTTCCGAGCAGGGCCTTGGCGTGACCAGCCGACAGCCGACCGTCGGCCAGGAGGCTTTGTACTGCCGGGGGCAGATTGAGGAGTCGCAAGGTGTTGGTGACCGTGCTCCGGCTCTTGCCGACGCGCTTGGCGACGTCGTCGTGCGAGAGCGAGAAGTCATCGATCAGCTGCTGATAGGCCGAGGCTTCTTCCAGGGGTGAGAGATCCTGTCGATGCAGGTTCTCGACCAGCGCCTGCTCGACCGATGACATGTCGTCGGTTTCTTTGACCACCGCGGGAACCGTGGCGAGTCCGGCCCGCTGAGCGGCGCGCCAGCGACGCTCGCCGGCGATCAGCTGGTACGAGCCATCGGAGAGACGGCGTACCAGGAGCGGCTGAAGGACCCCGATCTCTTTGATCGATGCCGAGAGTTCGGCGAGTGATTCTTCGTCGAAGTGGACGCGGGGCTGATTCGGGTTGGGGACCAGGTCCCGCACGGGAATCTCCACCAGGCTGGCCGAGCCCGACGGCCCCTCACCAGCAGGTCCGCTGGGGATCAGCGAGTTGAGACCTTTACCGAGACCGGAGCGGCGGGGTGCCACCGGCTACCTCCTTTGCCACCAAGCGGTATGCCACCGCTCCTTTCGAGGACGGGTCGTACACGTTGATCGGCTGGTGATGCGACGGGGCCTCCGACAAACGGACATTTCGGGGGATCACCGTCTGGCAGACCTTGTCTCCGAAGTGTTCCCTGACCTCAGCCACGACCTCGTTCGACAACTTGGTCTTGCTGTCGAACATGGTGCACACGATGGTGCTGACCTCGAGGCCGGGGTTGAGATTGCGTTTCACCAGGTCGACGTTGCGGAGGAGCTGCCCAAGCCCTTCCAGGGCGTAGTACTCGCACTGGATCGGCACCATGACTTCCCGGGCGGCGACCAGCGCATTGACCGTGAGCAGGCCGAGTGACGGGGGGCAGTCGATGATGACAAAGTCGAAGTCGTCCAGAACGGAATCGACCGCCTTCTTGAGTCGATGTTCACGGGCCATGGCCGGAACGAGCTCGATCTCGGCTCCGGCCAGGTCGAGGTTCGACGGGGCGACGAACAGGTTCTTGAGGCTCGCCGGCTCGATGCAGTCCTCCATGGGCGCATCGTGCAGGAGGACGTCGTACATGGACGTCTCGATCCCCCGGGTCTCCACGCCGACCCCGGACGATGCATTTCCCTGGGGGTCGAGGTCGACGACCAGGGTCCGGTAGCCCATTTCGGCCAGACAGGCCGACACATTGATCGAGGTCGTGGTCTTGCCGACACCGCCCTTCTGGTTGGCGACAGCGATGATTCGGGGCAGGGACCGGGAGCGTCCGGTCGGAACCGACTGGTCAGTCATGGAAAAGAGAGGTACCTCTGACTCGAAGGTGGACGACCGCATGGTACCCAACCCGCCTGGGCCACGGAGGCTTCTACAGGGTGATCTCGCACACTGTTCCACGTGGAACATGGGTTCGTCGTCACGGGGCGACGGTCCAGATGTTCCACGTGGAACAGTCAGAGCCGACGCAGGACCGCAACGCCGTCGGTGACCTGAGTGAGCGTGAATCCGGCCATGAGGACGTCATCCTCCTGCCAACGCGACCCTGTCGATCCCGGCGGTTCGGTCACCAAGAGCAGGCCGTCCGTAACCACGAGGGGTGCCGCGTGTTCGGCGGTGTACCCCGGCTGGCCGAAGCTCCGGCTGGTCACCACTGACCAGTGGCGGCCTGGGTACTGGCGGGGGAGATCAGCAACGTCGGACTCGAGGGCTTCGATGCGGTCGGAGATCCCGAGTCGACCGATGAGCCGAACCAGCAGGTCGACTCGTTTGCCCCGGCGGTCCACGAGAGTTCCCGTCATATCGGGCCGGCATAGCGCGACCACCAAACCAGGAAGTCCACCCCCCGAGCCCAGGTCGACGAAAGATGTCGCCGACAGCGGAATGAGGTGGGCCAGCCCCGCCGACTGCTCGACGGCTGCCGACAAATCTCCGGCCCCCAACATGCCGATGCGCTGGGCCTCGCCCAGCGCATCGATCAGACGAACTCGATCAGCGGGTCCGATCCGTGTCACGGAACCGCCCGGTGTGGTCAGGCGCCGGCCGGCGTGATGACGACTCGGCGGTAGGGGTCCTCACCCTCGGAGTGGGTGCCGATATCGGTCCGGCCAGTCAGTGCGTCGTGGATGATCTTGCGATCCGAAGCCGGCATGGGCTCCAGCGCCCGGGCCGAGCCCGAGGCAACGACCTCGTCAGCCACCTGGTTCACGAATCGACCCAGCGCTTCCTTGCGCTTGGCTCGGTAACCACCGACATCGACCCGAAGCCGGGTGTCGTGGTCACCGAGGCGCCGCTGGGCAACCACCCGGGTGAGGTCCTGCACGGCCTGCAGGGTCGCACCCCGCGGCCCGACGAGAAGGCCAAGTTCGGATCCGGTCAGATTGACCTCGATCTCCTCCCCGTCGATCGTGCTCGATGCCGTGCCGCTGGTTCCGAGGGCCGTTGCCAGGCCCACCAGGAACTTCTCGGCTTGGGCGGCAACCTCGGCAGGGTCGGCGGGCGGACGGCTCTCGGACGACTCGGTCATGGTGGCAGTCTCCTGACGTGGGCGGCGGCCTTCTGGCCGACCGTTGGCGGATCCGGCCTCGCGGCTGTGATCCCGACGCCCATCTTGGCGCTTTTCCTGGCCTCCGTCACGCCGGCGGCGACGATCGTTCTTCGGACGAGGCGTGCGTGGGGCCACCCGCGCCCGGACCCGCGCCTCGCCGCGCATCCGTCCGAAGAGACCCGGCTTGGGTTCTTCGAGGATTTCGAACTCGGCATCTTGTTCGTCGACACCCAGGCGATCGAGGGCGAGGCTCTTGGCTTCTTCGACTGAGGCCGCTGTGGTTTCCACCCATTCCATGGGGCAACCTTCCGTTTCTTGTGTGGGGGCGACGTCTCAGGGACGTCGCGGGGGCTTGGGATGGCGGTTCTTGCCACTCGGCTTGGGGCGGTTGGACGGTGTCGGTCCACCCTTGCTGCCGGTCGAACCACCCTTGGGCGGAGTCACCCGCTTGCTTCCTCCGGTCGGCGGCTTTGTACCGCCTTGCTTCGACTGCTTGGCCTGATTCGCTTCGTTGCGCAATTGGCTGAACAATCCAACTCCGCCGCCTTCGTCCTTGGTCATTTCACGAGCTTTGGCGCTGGCCGCTTGAGCCTGTCGACCAAGTGAATGCTCGCCTTTGTAGAAGCGGCGCGTGATGTACGCCTGCTGGGCGATACGCACGACGGTCTGCGAGATGTAATAGATCACTAGGCCGACCGGGAAGAAGATCTGGAAGACGCCGAAAACAACCGGCAGGTACTGCAGGACCTTGGCTTGCGTCGCCGACATCGTGGGGGAGACGGTTCGCGAAGCGATCATGCGCTGCTGGACCCAGTACAGGCCCATCAGAATCAGCACCAGAGCGGCGTAGATGAGACCTTTACCGGGGTTGTCGCGGACCACTTCAACCGGCCTCAGTGACAAGTCCAGGCCGAACGAGAGCATTTCCGACTTGCCCTTCAGGCTGGCGAACAACTCACTCGACTTGGAGATGTAGCGGGGCTGGAAGGTCCCGTCGGCTCCCTTGTCGATCAACCCGTGCAGGACCCGGAACATGATGATGAAGATCGGCATCTGGGCCAGCAGGGGGAGGCACGAGGCCAAGGGATTGACCTTGTGCTCCTGATAGAGCTTCATCATTTCTTCGTTCATCTTCTGCCGGTCA
>CAYNKE010000019.1:0-22883 GCA_964397715.1 uncultured Bifidobacterium sp.
CTGGACCAAGGTCATCAACAAGCCCGAGGACGAACTCTCCACCGACGATCTCTCGAGCGCGCTCGTCGCCGACTCGACCGTCGCTTCGGCGAGCAGCGAACCACCGGCCACTGATCCGCCCGGAGTCACCGGGTTGTGGGTCGCCACCTCCGAATCGACGCTCGGTTACCGCGTCAAAGAAGTTCTCGGTGGGGTCGACACCGAAGGCGTCGGCCGAACCAACGCGGTGGACGGCACGATCACCATCGAAGGAACGACGGTCGTGGAAGGTGGTTTCTCGGTGGAGGTCGGCTCGATCACGAGCGACAGTTCGCGTCGAGACGGCCAGTTCACCGGCCGGATCATGGACGCCGCCACGTATCCGACAGCATCGTTCGTGATCACTCAGCCGATCGACTTCGGCGCGATTCCCGGCGAGGGTCAGCAGATCACGGTCGATGCGACCGGTGAACTCACCCTGCGCGGCAACACCAAGACTGTCACGTTCCCCTTGACCGCCGAATACTCGAACGGGCGCATCGGCGTGTTCGGAAACATCCCGATCGTCTTCGCTGACTATGGCATCCCGAACCCGTCGAATCCGTTCGTCACCACCGGAGACGACGGGCTGCTCGAGTTCGTCCTGGTGTTCGCGCGCGCCTGACGCGTACACATCGGCGGGGCTTCTTCGCTACACGGTCGGCTGACTGCGCTCCCACGCGGCGGCCAACGCCGCGTACCGCCCTCCGAGCGACACCAAGTCGTCGTGTGTTCCGAGTTCGGCCAGACGACCTTGGTCGACGACCGCGATGCGATCGGCACGACGCACCGTCGAGAGCCGGTGGGCCACCACCACGACCGTCCGCCCACGCATGAGCCGTTCGAGCGCCGCCTCCACTTCGGCTTCGGTGCCGGGATCGAGGTTCGACGTCGCTTCGTCGAGGACCAGCACCGCGGGATCGACCAGGGCCGCGCGAGCCAGGGCCACCAGTTGCCGTTCACCGGCCGACAGACGCGAGCCGCGCTCACGCACGTCGGTGTCGAGCCCCTCGGGGAACTGCTCGAACCGCTCGAGGGCACCGATCGACGACAACGCCCGTTCGATGTCGTCGTCAGTGGCGTCGGCCCGCGCGATACGGACGTTGTCGCGAATCGAACCGCTGAAGCAGAAACCCTCCTGCGGTACGACCACGATGCGCTCGCGAAGTTCGGCCAGCGATGCCTCGCGAAGATCGACACCGCCGAAGCGCACGACGCCGGTGAGACCCGACGTCGCAGATCGAGTCGGGTCGTACAGACGGGCCATCAACTTGGCGAGGGTCGACTTACCGGCGCCGGTGGGGCCGACGAGGGCGAGCCGCTCACCATCGGCGACCGAGATCGTGACCGATTCGAGAGCCGGTCGATCGGCCCCTTGGTAGGCGAACGTCACCTCGCGCACGTCGATCGCTCCGCGGGCCGGCAGCGGCGTGGGTGACGACACCTCGTTCACGTCGGGCACCGCGTCGATGATCGCGAACAGCTTGTTGAGCGCCGCGGTGGACGACTGCACGGTGTTGTAGAGCTGGCTCAGTTGCTGCACCGGATCGAACAAGTTGGCGAGCAACAAGATGAACGCCGTGACCGTGCCGAGCGTGACCTCGTCGCGGTGGACGAGCCAGCCGCCCACACCGATGATCGCTCCGGTCGCCGCGATGCCGGCGAACTCGACCAAGCCGAAGTACCACGTGCTCACCCGCACACTGCGCATGTGCGACGCGAGAAGCGCACGGTTGGTGCCGCGGAACTTGTCGCTGTAGGCCGCCTCCTGGCCGTAAGCCTGGATGACTCGCACACCGGTGATGCCTTCTTGCAACGTGGAGAGGTTGTTCCCCACCCGTTCGCGTACGTCGAGGTACGCACGATTCGACATTCGCTGGAAGCGGATCGACGCGACGACGATGAACGGGAAGACGGCGAACGCGACCAGTGCCAGTTCCCAGGACATGGCGAACAAGAGAACCGTCGACATCACGAGCAGGAGGAACGACGACACGAACTGCAGCAGGCCGAACTGGATCAGTTCGCTCATCGATTCGATGTCGGCTGTCATGCGCGACACGAGCACTCCGGCCTTTTCTCGATCGAAGAACGCCATCGACTGACGCTGCAGACGCCGGAACACGAGAAGTCGAAGATCGCGGAGGAAGCCCTCACCCGCGCGGTTGATGGCCACGTACTGCAAACGGCCGACCACGTATCCGATGATGACGACACCCACGTAGAGACCGACCACCACGTTGAGCGTGCCGCCGTTGCGGTCCTTGATTCCGTGGTCGATCCCGAAGCGCACGAGCACCGGTCCGGCCAGCGCCACGAGAGTGCTGACGATCACCAGACCGAACGCGACGGCCATCAACCGACGCTGACTGCGGGCCAATGAGTAGGTGCGGCGCAGTACGCCGACCGTCTCGCCGCGATCGAGGCGATCCTCGTCGCTGATCGCCGACATACCCCACATCTAGACCTGCCCCTCGTCGGGTGTCGTCGCACGCGATCGGACGATCTCGCCTGTCGCGACGTCGTGGGCCGCCGCGGGCGATGGCACCGGGGCATCGTCGTCACCCGCGTCGTCGCGCACGGCCCAGGCCGCCAGAACCTGACGGTACCGCCCATCGGAGGCGAGCAATTCGTCATGAGTGCCGACCGCGGCGACGCGGCCGCCGTCGAGCAGCACGACGGTGTCGGCCAACGCGATGGTGCCGGGACGGTGGGCGATCACGATGGTGGTGCGACCTCTCATCACCGTGGCCATCGCGTCGCGGATCTCGTGTTCTTTCGACGGATCGACCGCCGATGTGGCGTCGTCGAGAACGAGAACACGCGGATCGGACACGATCGCACGAGCGATCGCGATGCGCTGACGCTGACCTCCCGACAGTGAATAGCCGCGCTCACCGAGCGTTGTGTCGTATCCGTCGGGAAGACGGAGGATGAAATCGTGCGCGCCGGCCAGACGAGCGGCCCGCTCCACGTCGACCATGGGCGCATCGGGCCGAGCGAAAGCGATGTTGGCGCGTACCGAGTCGTTGAAGAGAAACGTGTCCTCGAACACGATGCCGACCGCATGGCGCAGATCGTGGAGAGCGAGATCGCGCACGTCGACTCCGTCGATCCGGATCGAACCCGAGTCGACGTCGTGAAATCGAGTCAGAAGACGCACCACGGTCGACTTACCCGAGCCGGTCCCACCGACCAGCGCGACGGCGTGGCCGGCCGGGATCGACACGTGGAAGTCGTCGAGCACCGACGATCCCGATTCGTAGCCGAAGCTGACGTGATCGAACTCGACGGCACCGACCGCCGGGCCCGCGGGCAAGGTCCGGGCGGACGGCGGATCGGCCACGGCGCTCGGGGTCGACAACACTTGGTTGACACGTTCGAGAGCGACGGCCGCGCGCTGTCCGAGAGCGACAGTCATTCCGATGTTGCGCAGCGGCCAGATGAGCATCGTGATGTACGCGTTGAACTTCACGAGGTCGCCGATCGTCATGTTGCCGTCGATGACTCGATGTCCTCCCACGCCGAGAACGGCCACCAAGCCGATGGCCGGCAGGAGGTCGATCGCCGGCAGGAAGCGACTGCGAATACGCGCCGCGGCGAGCGATTCGCGCTGGATGTCGTCGGCTTCGACGCGAAGTTTGGCGGCCTGCACGCGCTCGGCCCCGAAACCCTTGATGACCCGCACACCCGACACGGTCTCTTCGACCACCGACGCGAGTTGGGCCTGCTCGGCCTGCACCGCCATGTTCGCCGGGTGGATGCGCCGCGAGAAGCGGTTCGCGAGAACGTTGACGAGCGGAAGAGGCGCGAGGGCGAGGAGCGCGAGGAGCGGCTCGGAGACGACGAGCAGGACCACGACCGTCACGATCATCGCGACGTTCGAGACGACGAGTGGAATCATCACCACGAAGGCCTGCACTTGCTGCAAGTCGGACGAGGCGCGACTCATCAGCTGACCGGTCGACATCCGATCGTGATAACCGACGTGAAGTGTGAGCAGATGCGCGAAGATCTTCTCGCGCAAGTTGGTCTCGGTGAGGCGGCTCTCGCGGAACGCGATCCAGCGGCGGAACGCGGTGAAGATGCCGGCGATCACTCCGGCCGCGACGATGAGGAGCGCCCAGAAGGCCAGCGACCCGTCACCCTCGATGGCCCGATCGATACCGAGTTTGGTCAATTGCGGGACCGCAACCTTGCCGACGGTCCACGTCAGGCCGACGAGCACGCCCGCGGCGAGTCCCCACTTCTGCGCCGCCAGGCTGGTCCGGAGCACCGGCCAGGCCGGACGACGCTCACCGAGCGAATCGTCCACCGGCCCGGTCGTCACGACTCGAAACTACTGAAAACCCCGCCACACCCCTTGGCCAGGATGACGACATGAGTACACGCCCCGAACAACTCAGTCTCGACGGCCTCGATCCGAACGAGGCGCCCGACGACGACTTCGCCTCGCTGATCCGACTCGACGACGAAACCTGTCGGATCGGCCTCATTCACGTGGCCGAGATGCGGCGCATCCTCGCCGGATTCGCCGACACCCAAGCCGCCTAGTTCGCGCTCGGCGACAGTTCCTTCACCGCGTTCCAGAAGTTCAGCTCGGGATCGAGCGCCAGAATCGCGAGCGAACTCGTCGTGACTCCGTTGGCGAAATAGCGGTCGATCTGCGCCCGACACTGCGCCGGCGATCCGTGCACCACCAAGTCGTCCACGACCTCGTCGGGAATCGCCGCCAGTGCCGCCTTGCGGTCGCCGGCCTTCCACGCCTCCCACATCCCGGCCAATTGCGGGCCGCGGCCGAGCCACTCGTGGAACGCCGCGTACACCGGCACGTTCAAGTACGCGGCGATGGCGAACTTGGCGGCGTTGCGGACGACCTCGGTGTTTTCACTCGGACACACGAAGATGCGCGCGACGATTTCACGCTCGGCTCCGCCGGCCGCATCGCGCACGACGCCCACGACCTTGCGCACGTCGTCGGCCGACAACCAGTTGATGATCGCGCCGTCGGCCTCGCGCCCGGCGAGTCGGAGCATGCCGTCGCGCAGCGCTGCCACCAGGATGCTCGGCTTCACCTCCGGGCGAACTCCGAGCTTGAACCCGTTGATGCTGAAGGTGTCGTACGACTTGGCGATCTTCTCCCCCGCCAACGCATCGTTCAGGAATCGCACCACGTCGCGAACCTTCTTGTAGGGCTCGACGAACGGCACACCGTTCCAACGCTCGACGATCACGTTGCTACTCGACCCGACACCGATCGCGAAGCGACCCGGAGCGGCGTCGGCGAGACTCGCCACGCTCTGCGCGAAACACGCGGGTGACCGCGTGTACGCCGGGACGATCGCCGTACCCAAGCGCAGACGCGGCTCCCAGGCCGCCGCGAGCGTGAGCGGCGTGAAGGCATCGGCGCCATCGGATTCGGCCGACCAGATGTCGGAGTACCCGAGGTCCGCGAGTTCGACGAGTTTCTCGCGGTGGGTGTGCAGGTGGCCGGGCAGCGGAACGGTCATCCCGTTGCGACGGGGCAGCGATGTGGTCATGGCGGACATTGTGGCCGAACCGGGCCGACCGCCCCCGATCAGCGCGCCTTGCCCGCCGGACCCGGGCCGGGCATGTCGCGCCAGAAGCGCACGATGCAACTCTGGCTCGCGGTTGCGAGCAGCGTGCCGTCCTCGGCGAACATGTGAACGAGGCCGTGGCCGAATCCGCGCTGGACCATGTGGATGCGGATGTCGAGGAGCACCCACTCGGTCGGGACCAGTCGGCCCACGCGAATCGTGTTGTCGAGGCTGTTCCCGCCCGCGCGAAGACCCAACGACTGCCCGACACCCATCGGCACGAAGTCGCCCAGGATCGCCAGGGCCGCGGTGTCGACGCCCTCGATCACCTCGGGAATGCGGGACCAGAGAAGAACCTGCCCGTCACCGCGCGTGCCGTCGAGTTCTTCGAGTCGTTCGCGACCCTTCACGATGCGCTGATCCATGCGGCTCGAGATGGTCCCCGACCAGTCGAGAACGTGCGGACGCTCGGTGCACTCGTGTGGAGCCGGAACGTCGGAGGGCATCGTCTCCCACTGGCCGTTGTCGACGAGATCACGGTCACCGAGGGCGGCGTTGACGGTCAGAATCTCACGGTCACCCACGTGACACAGCGCGCGAGCCTGCGTGATCTGGTGACCGTGCACCGCGAGAACCACGTCGATGTCCATCGTCTCGCCGGGTTTGGCGTACGACAAGTATTGCGCGGTCGCCCACACCGCCTTGCGTCCCGACGTGTCTTCCATCGCGGCGACCGCCGCGGCCAGTCCGCAACCGCCGTACAAGAAGCCACCGCCGGTGGAGATTCCCTGCACGACGGGAAGCACCCAGCGATACGGATTATGCGTGGGTTGCAGACCGAGGAACTGTCGACTGTCCATCCCGCTCGACTCTAGGAGCGCACTAGCGTCGGCTCCATGTCCACCGAGCGCACGTCACAATCGAGTCCGTGGAGCGGAGACGCGTGTTCACTCGTCGATGCGTTCCGCCGCAAGGAGCGCAGTCCGCTCGAAGAACTCGAGGCATCGCTCGCGGCCATCGCGGCGAGCGACCTCAACTCCTTCTCCTTCGTCGATCCCGAGCGAGCCCGGGCCGCCGCATCGCGGGCCGACGTGTCGCTCCCCTTCGGCGGATTGCCGATCGGTGTGAAGGAACTCGATCAAGTGAATGGGTGGCCCGACACCGAGGCGTGCGTGGTCTTCGCCGACCGCAAGGCGACGTATTCGTCGGTGATGGTGCAGCGCCTCGAACGAGGTGGCGCCGTGCTCACCGGCCTCACGACCGCCAGCGAATTCGGCGGTGTCAACGTCACGCGCACCGTGCTCAACGGTGCGACGCACAACCCGTGGCAACACGGCCGCACCCCCGGCGGATCGTCGGGCGGCAGTGCCGCCGCGGTCGCCGGCGGACTCGTGACACTCGCGACGGCGGGTGACGGCGGTGGTTCGATCCGGATCCCAGCGGGCTTCACCGGATTGCTCGGACTGAAGGCCACTTACGGTCGCATTCCTCGCGCTCCGCACGCGCAACTCGGCAACCTGACCGTCAACACCGGGTGTGTCTCGCGCAGTGTGCGCGACACCGCGCGATGGTTCGACGTGTGCACCGGTCGTGACGCGCGCGATCCCTTCAGCCTTCCCGACCCGACGAACTGGGAGTCCGACCTCGGAAGCCTCGGCGCACAGTTGCGCGGAGCTCGCGTCGCGGTTGCGAGTGATTGGGGCGGTGCCGTGGTCTCGCCCGCGATGTGGGCGGTGTTGACCGAGACCATCGACTGGCTCGTCGCGCACTTCGGCTGGAAGCGCATCGACCTCGACACGTCGCTGCCGAGCATGGGCGCCGCGTGGAGCATCAGCGGCATGATCGAGATCCACGCCGCGTTGGCCGAACACTGGCCAGCCTGTGCCGACGTGCTCACCCCCGAGATGCGGTTCGGGATCGAGACGACTCTCGGTCGCTACGGAACCGAGGCTCGAGCCCGGATCGAATCCCGTCGCGCGGCCCTCAACGACCGCATGGCCGAGATCTTCGATCCGGCCGACGGTGTCGACTTCGTCCTCACCGCTTCGAACCCCGACGTCGCGTTCGCCGCCGAGGGTCCCCTTCCGAGTGAGTTCGGGGGTATCGCCGCCGGAGCCGGTAACAACGGGCGACTCACCTTCCCGGCCAACCTGCACGGCAACGCGGCGGTCTCGATCCCGTCCGGATTCGTCGATGGTTTGCCGGTCGGCCTGCAAGTGGTGGGCCGCCACTTCAGCGAACCGCTGCTGCTCGACGTCGCGTTGGCCTGTGAGCGTGAACGCCCGTGGCCGCTCGTCGCTCGAACCGCGTGACCGATTCGCCGATCTCGTCGCACCGCGGGGCGCTGGCGGTCGGGCTCGTTCTCGCGACCACGCTCATCGCCTTCGAAGTGACCGCGGTGATCACCGCATTGCCGACCGTTTCCGACGAACTCGGCGGTGACTCGCTCTACGGCGCGACACTCGCCGCCTACACGCTCGCCAACATCGTGAGCCTGGTGGCCGTCGGAAACCTGATCGACAGTCGCGGGCCCCGCGTGCCCTACGCCGTATCGCTCTCGCTGTTCTCGCTCGGACTCGTCATCGCGGCGATCGCTCCGTCGATGTGGGTCGTGCTCGCCGGCCGACTGGTTCAAGGAATCGGTTCGGGTGGACTCGTGCCGGTCGCCTACGCGGTGATCAATCGACTGTGGGCGACGCACGAGCAAGCGCGCATCTTCGCGTGGGTGTCGGCGGGCTGGGTGCTGCCGAGCCTGATCGCACCCGGACTCGCCGGATGGATGACCAACACCTTCGGATGGCGCTGGGTCTTCGTCTCGGTCCTTCCACTCGTGCTGGCCACCGCCGTACTCGCCTTGCCCCCGATGCGCAATCCCGCGCTCACCGGATCGGGAGCGCACTCCGACGCGGACAACCGTCGCCGACTGATGCAAGCGATCCGGCTCGCCGGCGGAATCGGAGCGTTGGCGATCGGACTCCAATCGTCCGTTCTCCTGATCGGGATTCCGGTGGCGATCGTCGGTGCGGTCGTCGGATTCCGATCCTGGCGCCAGCTCTCGCTTCCCGGAGTCGCGCGCGCGTCACGAGGACTCGCGGCGATCGTCGCGTGCCGCATGCTCGCGACGTCGGCCTTCCTCGGTGTCGATTCGTTCGTACCGCTCGCCGCCGATCGCATCCACGGCGCGTCGGCCTCGGTTCAGGGTTTCGTGATCATCGGGGCCGCGGTCACCTGGAGCATCGGATCGGCGATCGTGTCCAAGATGCCGGGTCTGCGGCCGTACCGCAGTGCGATGGTCGGCTTCGGCTTCATCGCTCTCGGTATCGCGACCACGTCGCTCGTGGTCGATTCGTCGTGGCCGTTGCCGATCACCTTCGCCACGTGGTGCTTCGCCGGACTCGGAATGGGACTTCTCTTCGTTCCGACGTCGGTGGCGGCGATGACCCACGCCGAACCCGGACGCGATGGTGCGGTCGCGAGCCAGGTGAACCTCGCCGACAGCATCGGTTTCAGTCTCATGGGTGGTTTGGGCGGAGCCTCGGTGGCCATCGCCGACCGCGGAGCATGGACTTTGCGCACCGCGCTCGTCGTGAACTTCTCGGTGGCGCTCGCTCTGGCGATCGTCGGCGCACTCCTCGCGCATCGAATTCGACCCAGTTCGAGCACGGTCGCGGATGATTCCGACGATCGTGGAATCATTCCCGCATGACATCGACGCACGGGCCACTCCACGGCATCAAGGTTCTCGATCTCTCGGTGATGATCTCCGGCCCGCTGGCCGCGATGACGCTCGCCGACCAAGGTGCCGACGTCATCAAGGTCGAATCGCCTGGCATCGGCGACTTCATGCGGTACCTCGGTTCCTCGAAGAACGGGATGACCGGAATTTTTCTGAACAACAACCGCGGCAAGCGTTCACTCGTCGTCGATCTGAAGCGCCCCGAGGGCGTCGAGGTCCTGAAGGCACTCGCCAAGACCGCCGACGTGGTGATCCAGAACTTCCGACCGGGAGCAGTCGAGCGACTCGGGATCGGATTCGACGATCTCGCCGCCGTGAATCCGAATCTGATCTACGTGAGCATCAGCGGATACGGACCCGACGGTCCGGCCAGTGGCCATCGCGTGTACGACAACGTGATCCAAGGTGCGTCGGGCTTGGCGAGCGTTCAAGTCGACCAGACCGGGACCCCGTCGCTCTTCCGCACGCTGCTCTGCGACAAGGTCACGTCGCTCAAGGCTGCTCAGGCCATCACCGCCGCCCTTCTCGCGCGTGAACGCGGCCAGGCCCAGGGCCAGCACATCGTTCTCGCGATGCTCGACGCCGCCATCGCGTTTCTCTGGCCCGACTCGGCGATGGACGCGGTGCTCCTCGACGACGACGCCAACCGCACACCGACGATCGCGCAGAACTATGCGGTCACCCGCATGAAAGACGGTTTCGCGTCCATCGGTGTCGTGAGCGACTCGGAGTTCGCCGGCCTGTGCGAGGCGTACGGACGTCCGGATCTCGCCTCGGACGAGCGCTTCTCGACCATGTTCGCCCGGACGGCCAATGCCTCGCAGTTGGTCCCGATCATGCTCGAGCTCGCATCGCAACGCGGAGTCGACGAGTTCGTCCAACGGGCGCACGAGTGCGACGTGCCGGCATCGAAGATCGTGACGATCCCCGAGTTGCCGACGCAGCCCCAAGTGGTCAACAACGCGGTGTTCGTCGAACGCGACCACCCGGTCGCCGGCCGCACTCGCGAACCACGACCGGCCGCGCGCTTCTCGGCGACTCCGTCTCGCGTGGGTCGCCACGCGCCGATGCCGGGCGAGCACAGCGACGAGATCGTGCGCGAGGTGGGTCTCGACCCGGCGGCGCTGCGCGCCGCCGGTGTCATCGGCTGATCAACCCGCCAGCACGGCCCGCGCGACCAGGTCGGTACCGAACGCGGTCAGAATCGCCAGGTACATCAGGCCCGTCGCGGCCATCACCGCCGAGTACGACTTCTCGCGCAGAGCCCGTTGCGTGACCACCCCGAGCACTCCAGTCGTGACGGCGCAGGCCGCCCAGAACCAGCCGAGTTGACCGCCCCATCCGTCGTCGACGCTTCCGGAGAACACGCTGAACATCCCGGTGGGCACGAGCATCACGACGACTTCGATCGGCCACACCCACAAGAAGGCGCGGACGATGTCGTTCACGTGGCGGCGCGGAAGGCCCGGCTGAACGAGGTACCAGTGGCCAAGAAGCATCGCGTCGGTCACGAAACCCAGGAACACCGCGCCAACGACCGTGCGGGCGATCGCAAGTGCATCGTTGCCGCCAGCATCGACACCAGCGGCGAACAGACCCACCAGACCGACGATCGGTGCGATCAGATCGAGTCGCGGATCGAACTCTCGCCCGACGCGTTCGAGCGTCTGCTCGTCGCGATCGATACCGGTCATCGCGGCGATGCGCTGCGATCGCCGATCGTGCTCGTCCCGTTGACCGCTCACGCCGGCGCGTCGCCGAGCGATGCTCACCGCGAGCGCCACTGCACACGAAACTGCGACCGCCACACTGGCCACATCACGAACTCGAGCCGCCGATCCGCCATCGTGCGTGAGGCCGAACACCGCCGCCCCGATCGCGAGACACAGGAACGTGATCCGGAGCATCCAGCCGTAACCGAGGCCGACTTCGCGACGGCGAGTCGTGAACCAGCAGCCGATCATTCCGCCGGCCGCCCACTGCAACAAGAACGTCGCGGCGTCGAGATCGATCACGAGTTCACCTTAGGTTTCGGTGTCAGGAGTCCGGGAATCAGAGCGTCGGCGAACATAGGCTCGGAGTGTGAAGCGAATCGCGGTGATCGTCCCGCTCGCCGCGGTGATTCTCGCTGGCTGTGTCACCGGCGAGCGCCCACGGTTGGTCACCGACGACACGATTCCGGCTGTCGACGATCAGGCCATCAGTGCGGTGATCGACGTGCTCGGTGCCGATCCGACGGAGCAGTCGTTTCGCGTCGACTACACCGTCACCACCAAGTTCGGCGGGCAGTCCACCACCGCTTCTCTCTCGTTCGACCGAACCCTCGGCACCAGCGTGCAAATCGCCGAGGTGCGTTTCGTCTTCGCCGCCGACGGAAGCACGGCCACCTGTTCCGACATCACCGGTGAGTGCCGATCCGGGATCGACGAGACACGAGTCGCCGACCGCATGGTGAATTCGCGGATCTTCGACGGAGCGATCGCCGACCGACTGCGGCAGGACGTCATGGTCGCCGTGGGTGACTCGTCGGGCTCGACCCGCACGGTGGCCGACCGTCCCGCGACGTGCGTCGATGTCCCAGTCGTCGATTCGTCGGGCGTCACTCGCGAGAAGTCGTACTGCGCATTCGACGGGCTCGGCGTCCTCGCCTACCTCGACGGAGCCGATCTCCTCATCGAAGCAACCGCCGTCTCGATGTCCGTCGATCCGGCCGACTTCGCGACCCAGTGACAGCCAGCGACTGACTTCCGGGGCCTGACTTTCGGCGCATCTCGGCGAGGTCGCTCAACTCGGGTCGAAGAAGCGACTCCGCGAGAACGAGCGCTCGGAGAGCAATTGCACTTCGACGAACTCACCCGATTGCGGCGAGTGCACGATGGCTCGCCCCACACCGAGCCACATCATCACGTGACCCGGATAGCGCAGGAGGTCGCCGGCTTGAGCCGTTTCGGGAGTGCGCGGCTCCCCGGCCAACCATTGCTGTGTCGAATTGCGCGGGAGTGAACGGCCCGCCTGAGCCCATGCCCACGTGGTGAGCCCCGAGCAGTCGAATCCGCGCAGGGGGTCAGAGGTGCGACGCCGATACGGCGTTCCGATCTGCGCGAGTGCGGCCATCAAGGCGGTCTGGTGTTCGGCATCGGCGCGCGCCCATGCGGCATCCAGGACGTCGGGGTCGATGCCCAGACGAGTCCCGACTTCGTCGGCGACCTCGCGACGCCACGCCACGAAGGACGCCGTCGTGGTGCGCGCCAACACGAGAGCGCCCGACGCGAACTCGGCGATGGGATCATCGAGGCGAGCCGGGGCGGCCAGAGTCGCCGAGTCCCCGAGCACCGGAACCACGAGGGTCGCACCGGCGACGACCGCGGCCAGAACCCCACGTCGTACCGAGCTCGTGCGGGCGCCGGTGCGCACACGGCGAGAACACGTCTCGATGTCGATGTCGCTGGCGCTCACGGGTCACCTCCCGACGAGCGGGAACGGGGCACGGACCGACGAGGTCGTCTCGTCGTCAGAAGAACGAAACGGTAATGCAACGAAAATGAAACAATCAAGGCCGAGGGAAACCCGGACCGGGAAACACCGGGTCCGACACGCCCTGAACCGGGGAAAACCCCTGCTCATCGGGCAGAGTGGGGTTGTGACAACAGTCGCCGTCGTGCTCGCCGCCGGGGCCGGATCCCGCTTCGAGGGGCCCACCCACAAGTTGCTCGCACCTCTGAACCCGACCCGCGACCCCGACGACATCGTCGTCGGGCGGGCCATCGCCGCGGCTCGCGAGTCGGCGATCGGACCCGTCGTCGTCGTGATCGGTGCGGTCGACCTGCCGGTCGGAGCGACCCACGACTGCCAGGTCGTGTCCAACTCTCGGTGGGCCGATGGTCAGGCCACGTCGGTTCGGTGCGGGGTCGATGCCGCTCGCCGTCTCGGCGCCGACGTGATCGTGGTCGGGCTCGGTGATCAACCGTTCGTGACCGCCGCCGCGTGGCGCGCCGTCGCCGAGGCCACCACGCCGATCGCCGTGGCGACGTACGACGGCGTTCGCGGCAATCCGGTTCGTCTTCACGAGTCGGTGTGGTCTCTTCTGCCCATGACAGGTGACACGGGGGCGCGTGACCTCATTCGCCTACGCCCCGATCTCGTTTCGGAAGTAGCCTGCGCTGGCTCGAGTGCCGACATCGACACGCAGGAGGATCTCGAATCGTGGACCTGAATCATTCCTTCACCGTGAAGCGTCCGATCGACGAGACCTGGACCGTGCTCACCAACCTCGAGCGCCTCGCACCGTGCCTCCCGGGTGCCGAGCTACAAGAGGTCCACGGCGACGTCTACAAGGGTGTCGTCAAGATCAAGGTCGGCCCGATCACGGCCCAGTTCAAGGGCGAGGCGCAGTTCGCCGAACAGGACGCCGCCGGGTACAAGGCCGTCCTCAAGGCCAGTGGTCGCGACACCGGCGGCAAGGGCAACGCTTCGGCCACCATCACCGCACAGCTCACGTCGCTCTCTCCCACCGAGACCACCTGCAACGTCGTGACCGATCTCTCGATCACCGGCAAGGTCGCTCAGTTCGGCCGCGGAGCACTCGCCGACGTGAGCGACAAGTTGCTCGGTCAGTTCTCCGACAACCTCAACGCGCTCATCGAGAAAGAGGGCGCGGGTGCACCGGCTGCGCCGGCCGCCGCGGCTCCCACGACCGACGCCTCGGGCCAGCCCGCGGTCCGCAAGATCGAAGGTCCGGCCGCTGAGCCTCTCAACCTCGGTGACGTCGCAGGTGGTGCGGTCATGAAGCGCTTCCTCCCGATCGCGGCCGGTGTCGCAGCGGCGTTGTTGTTCTTGCGCGGACTCTTCCGTCGCCGCCGCCGTAAGAGTTGAGCCAGCACGATCTCGACGTCGCGCGCGTCGAGGAGTTGCTCGGCCGTCGGCCGAGCGGCCGTTTCGACGTGGTCGTTCGCGACACGCACGGTTGGCCCGTGGTGATTCGCAACCATCCGCTGCTCGGCGACGGTACGCCGATGCCGACTCTTTATTGGCTGTGCGGCCGCAGCGAAGTCGTTGCGGTCAGCCGTCTCGAAGCCGATGGCGGAGTCGATCGCGCCGAAGCCGACGTCGACGCCGATGCGCTGGCCGCCGCCCATGACCGCTACGCGGCCGAACGCGACGCCTTGATTCCCGCCGAGCATTCCGGACCGCGACCGAGCGGTGGTGTGAGCGGAACCCGGACCGGCGTGAAGTGTCTTCACGGGCACTATGCGTACTTCCTGGCTGGCGGCGACGATCCGGTGGGCCGCTGGGTCGCCGAGCGCCTCAGCGAGGTCGGTCCGTCATGAGCACGAGACGCGTCGCCGCGATCGATATCGGCACGAACTCCACCAATCTGCTCGTGCTCGAAGCCGACAGTTCGACGGTTCGACGAACGATTCGGCGCACAGTCACCGTGACTCGCCTCGGGTCGGGCGTCGATCGGACCCGTCGTCTGGACCAAGCCGCCGTCGACCGAACCATCGCGTGTTTGCGCGACTACCGCGCCGCTCTCGACGATCTGTCGGTCGACGCGGTGCGCGTCACCGCCACCAGCGCCACGCGCGATGCGAGCAACGGCACCGAGTTCCTGCGGCTCGCCGAGCACGCGACGCGAGCGACTCCCGAACTTTTGAGCGGTCTCGACGAGGCTCGCCTCGCCCACCGCGGTGCGGTGACCGACATCCCGGTGGGCCCGGGATTCCACGTGGTCGTCGACATCGGCGGCGGTTCGACCGAGTTGATCCTGGGCGAAGTGGTGGGTGGACGACCGACGATGCTCGACGCGCGAAGCATCGACGTCGGTGCGGTTCGCCTCACCGAGCGTCACTTCACGTCCGACCCGCCGCGTCCGGAAGAACTGACCAACGCCATCGGCGACGTGTACGACCTCGTCGACGACGTCATCCGCGAGATCCCGTCGATCGTTCACGCCGCGCACTTCATCGGTATCGCCGGGACGGTCGTCACGACCGCCGCCGTGGAAGTCGGCCAGGCGGTGTTCGACCCCACCGCCCTGCACGGCATGGATCTCACCCGGTCGGCGGTGGAGGACGTCTTTCGCACCCTCGCGACCGAGCCGCTCGCCGATCGCGTCCACAACCCCGGACTTCCCCGCGACCGCGCCGACGTCATCGTCGGAGGCCTCTGTGTCCTCGTGGCCCTGATGCGTCGATTCGATGCGCCGCATCTCACGGTGTCTGCGCACAACCTGATGGACGGTGTGTGTGCTGAACTTCTGGGTGCACCATGACGCGGACCACACGCAGCACCGACCATCCGGCTCGTACGACCGGATCACTTCGTCTGTACGGACGTCGTGTGATGCTGCGCCCACTCGTCGCCCCCGACTTCCCGGCTTGGTCGGAGGTGCGTCAGCGCAATCACGATTGGCTCACCGTGTGGGAGCCCATGCGCTCACCGTACGCACCCGATCCGAGCACCGACCGCGACGCGTTCACCTCGCGTTGCAACCTTCAGGAACGCGACCGTCAGACCGGAGCGAGCTACTCGTTCGGCCTCTTCGTCGACAACGCTCTGGCCGGCCAGGTCAATCTCAACAACGTCGTCCGCGGGGCTCTCCAGAGCGGCACGATCGGCTACTGGATCGACCAGGCCCGGGCTGGACACGGTTACGTCGCCGAGGCCGTCGCGGTTCTCTTCCGCTACGCGTTCGAAGAACTCGAGCTGCATCGCATCGAGATCTGCATCGTGCCGCGCAATCGCAACAGCCATCGGGTCATGGAGAAACTCGCCATTCGCGAGGAGGGCACGGCCCAGAGATTTCTCGAGATCAACGGCGTCTGGGAGGACCACGTTCGCTACGGCATCACCGCCGAGGAGTGGACCGAACGACGCGACGAGTTCGCGAGCACCTGGCTCACGAGCAAGTCGAGTTGAGCCTCGACTCCGGCCGGAGCCGATGGCAACGCCGGTGATGTCAGGCCGATTCGGCCAGACGACGCCAGGCGGCGTTCTTCTGTCGACGCACGACGGTTCGGCGCTTCCAGTCCTTGCGCTTCCAGTGACGAAGCCGGCGCGACGAGTCGAGTTTCTTGATCGCCCGATCGGCGTCGTGGTGGTGAGCGGGCTTCCACTCCGCACCGGGTTCGACCACGTCGTCGGGCTCGACGCCGTTCGACACCAAACCGGCCAACTCGTGCAACTCGCCTCGCACACGATGGCGCTCGTTGTGCGCGTGGGCCCGCAACTCGGCCCGGGGTAGCGGTACCGCCTCGTCCGAACGATGGCGCTTGCTCATCGGTCCCCCTTTCACAGGTTCCGTTGAACTCCCTGGGGCGAAACGTACTCCTCCCGAAGCGAATTTCAAGGGCAACTCGGCGACCCGAGGAGATCGATACCGCGGGCGGGACTACTTCTTGCTGGAGATCTGCGCCTGAAGAGCGGCGATGCGCTCGGCGAACCACGGTTGACGCGTGCTCCAGAGTTGGGGTGTGAGTTCGCGGGCGACGGCGTCCTCGTGGAGCGAGACATCGGCCATGGCCTTGATCGTCTTCTTCGTCTCGATGACGAGTTCGCGCGGAGCCGAGGCGGCCCGCGCGGCCATCGCGTGCGCAGCCGCCATCAGTTGATCGTCGTCGACGCAACGGTGCACGATGCCGAGGCGTTCGGCCTCGGTCCCGTCGACGACCTCGCCGAAGATGACGGTGGCCATCGCGGCCTGCGGACCCGCGATCCGGCGGAGCATCCAGGTGTGCCCGCCGCCGGGGTGAATGCCGATCTGCAAGAAGCGGGTGTCGAACTTGGCCCGTCGCGCGGCGATGCGGACGTCACAACCGAGGGCGAGATTCATACCGGCTCCGACGGCCGCACCATTCACGGCGGCGATGGTGGGCAGATCGCTGCGCGCGATGCGAAGAAAACCCTCATAGATGGTGCCCAGGCTTTCGGCCGAGCTCTGCTGAAGGTTGCCCAGATTCGCCCCCGCGCAGAACGCCGGAGCGGCCCCGGTGACCACGATCGCGCCAACGGACGAGTCGGATTCGATGCGATCCATGGCCGCGGTGATCTGCTCGACCATCGGGGCCGTGAGCGTGTTGCGCTCGGACGGGTTGTTGAGGGTGATGGTCGCGACGCCGTCGGCGACGTCGAGGAGTACGAGTTGTTCGGTGTTCGTCACCGGGACAGTCTCGCACGACCGGTAGTTTCGACCCGTGCTCGACCACGTGTTCACCGACGTCATCAGCGCCCTGCGCGACGCGTTCGAACGCGCGTTCCTCGAGCGACAAGCATTCGAGGAACACTTCGAGGTCGACGTTCTGCTCGGCGACCTCTCCTGGGAAACGAGTTACGGACTTCCGGGCGAGGGACTCCCTCCCCGAGTTCTCGCCCACATCACGTTCGACTGGCCTTCGTGGAGCCAGACCGCGTACCGACGTTGGTACGTCGAGGACTCGTCCGACGAGCGGCCTGCCATCGAGATGGAGATCGTGCTGCGTCTCCAACGCATCAGCGGCCAACCCGACGTGTCACTCGTGCGCGAACTGCTTCCGGCCACCAGTCCGCTGATCGGTGATGGTCGCCTCGAGCGCGCCGGGATCACGGTCGAAGCCGCCTACGACGGCGAGCGACTCGACGATGCCGACGCCAAGACCCCGGTCGATCCCGAGTTCGCCGTGGAGTGCACGTACGAGGGTCTCTACGAACTCTCCGACGAGTCACTCGCCGACGGTTCGAGCAGCGCGCTCGACGACCATTTCGGAGCGCTCGGCGGCTGGATCGCCGCGATGCTCGTGAAACTCGGCGACGTCAAGTATTCGTTCCTACCTGCCGAGAACGAAGGAGCCTGAAGACCATGACGAACAGTTCGTCCGACGTCGTCCTGCTGGACGTGAGCGAACGCATCGCGACCATCACTCTCAATCGTCCCGATGCGCGTAACGCGCTCTCGACCGAAGTCCTGCGCGAACTTCCGCGCCGACTTCGCGAAGCCAACGAACGCGACGACGTCGACGTGATCGTCCTCACCGGAACCGATCCGGCGTTCTGCGCCGGACTCGATCTGAAAGAACTCGGCTCGACCGGCGGCAACCTCGGGTCCGGATCGGGAGCCGACGGGCGACCGAACTCGGACGGCGTGCGCGGCCCGTTTCCGATGGTCGACAAACCTCTCATCGGTGCCGTCAACGGTGTCGCGATCACGGGTGGCTTCGAACTCGCGCTCAACTGCGACTTCCTCGTCGCATCCGAGAACGCCAAGTTCGGCGACACACACGCGCGCGTGGGAGTCATGCCGGGTTGGGGCCTCACGGTGTTGCTGCCCCAAGCGATCGGTGTCCGTCGCGCACGCGAGATGAGCTTCACCGGAAACTTCATGAGCGCTGAGGAAGCACTGGCGTTCGGACTCGTCAACCACGTGGTGCCCCATTCCGATCTGCTGCCCTTCACACGACGCATCGCCCGCGACATCATCGGAAACGATCAACCCGGCGTGCGTCAGATTCGCCGCACGTACCGCGACATCCATGCGTCGGCCGACGGATGGGCGATCGAAGCGCGCGACGGGGCCGAGTGGCGCCGCAGCAGTTTTTCCCCGGAAAAAGTGGCCGAACGCAGGGCCAAGATCCAAGAGCGTGGCCGAAACCAGTAGTTCGACCCGGTGTAAGGTTGACCCAACCAACCACGTCCGGCACCCCCGTCGGACGTCCAAGGGGAGGAAACCAAACCCATGCTCAAGAAATCACGCTTGCTGCTCGCGCCGCTCGCTGCTCTGAGCCTCTTCGCCGTTGCCTGTGGTGGTGACGACGACAGTGGTTCGTCCAGCGAGGCTCCCGCAGCCTCCGAAGCGCCCGCGGGCACCGAAGCCGCCTCGGGTGGCTGCGATCTCGTCGGTGGCATCGCCTTCGACACCGGTGGTCGCGGTGACGGAACGTTCAACGACTCGGCTGCCGCCGGTGGCGAGCGCGCGATGTCCGAACTCGGCATCGACGTCAAGGAACTCGAAGCGACCGTCGACGAGGACCGCAAGGCCAACCTAGAACTCCTCGCCGGTGACGGCGCCGGAGTCATCGTCGGTGTGGGCTTCATGTTCACCGATCCGATGGGCGAAGTCGCCGCCGCCAACCCCGACGTCACCTTCGGCATCGTCGACTCAGTCGTCGAGGCTCCGAACGTGCGCAGCCTCGTCTTCGCCGAGCAGGAAGGTTCGTTCCTCGTCGGAGCGGCCGCCGCGCTGAAGAGCGAGTCGGGAATCGTCGGCTTCATCGGCGGCCAGGAGATCGACCTCATCAAGAAGTTCGAGGCCGGTTTCACCGCGGGCGCCAAGTACATCAACCCCGACATCGAAGTGAAGGTCGCCTACCTCGGACCAGCCGGTGACAACTCGGCATGGGGCAACGTGGCGGGCGCCAAGGAAATCGCGTCGGGCTGGTACGGCGAAGGCGCCGACATCATCTACACCGCCGCGGGCGGTTCGGGTGCCGGCACCATCGAGGCCGCCGTCGAGGCGGGCAAGTGGGCCATCGGCGTCGACAGCGACCAGTACCTCACTGCCGCGAACGACGACCAGAAGGCGCACATCCTCACCTCGATGCTGAAGCGCGTCGACGTGGCCGTGTTCGAGACCATGAAGGCCGCATGCGAGGGTGACACCGCTGGCGGTATCAAGGTGTTCGACCTCAGCAACGACGGTGTGGGCTACGCCACCTCGGGTGGATACGTCGACGACATCGCGTCGCAGCTCGACGACATCAAGGCCAAGATCGTCGCCGGCGAGATCGAGGTGCCGACGGCACCCTGATCGTCGCTGACGATCACGAGTCGCTCAGATCTTCTGAGTCTCCAGAGAGCCCGGGTCGCCGACCCGGGCTCTCTGCTATAACGGGATGCGTTCACGACGCACCCGTGCGGTGCGCGCACTGGGGGGTGACATGGGCGAGGCAGGGCCGCTGGCAGTCGAACTGTCGGGCATCACCAAGCGGTTCCCTGGCGTGGTCGCCAATTACGACGTGTCATTGCGCGTGCGGCCCGGGACCATCCACGCCGTGGTCGGCGAGAACGGTGCCGGCAAGTCCACGCTCATGAAGACGCTCTACGGGATGCATCAGCCCGACGAGGGCACGATCGCGGTGAATGGGCAGCCGATCACGTTCAAGTCCCCGACCGATGCGATCGCCGCGGGCATCGGCATGGTCCATCAGCACTTCAAGCTGGCCGACAACCTGAGCATCCTCGAGAACGTCATCCTCGGCAACGAGCCGGTCGGTCGTCGGGGCCGGATCGATGCGGCATCGGCCAAAGCCCGGCTCACCGAGCTCGCCGCGTCACTCGGAGTGTCGTTCGACGTCGACGACCTGGTCGGCACTCTCGGTGTCGGCGAACGCCAACGCGTCGAGATCCTGAAGGTGTTGTATCGCGGTGCGCAGATCCTCATCCTCGACGAACCCACGGCCGTGCTCGTGCCCCAGGAAGTGGAGGAACTCTTCGCGACGCTCAAGCGGCTGGTTTCCGAGGGTCGTACGGTCATCTTCATCTCGCACAAACTCGACGAGGTCCTGCGCTACTGCGACGAGATCACCGTGATGCGCCAAGGCACCACCGTCGCCACGACGACACCGAGCCAGGTCGACCGCCGCGGACTCGCCGAACTCATGGTGGGGAGCGATCTCCCCGATCCGTCGGGACGTGAGACTCCGATCGGGACCGACGTCGTGCTCGCGGTCGACGACCTCGCGGTGGCCGGAGCGAGCGCCGGAGCCAAACTCGCGCTCGAGGCCGTCTCGATCACCGTTCGCTCCGGCGAGATCGTCGGTGTGGCCGGGGTCGAGGGCAACGGCCAGTTCGAGTTGTGCGAGGCGATCCTCGGGCTCGTTCCTCTCGTGAGTGGCCGCGTGCACGTGGCCGGGCGCGACATGACCGACGTCGAAACTCGTGAGCGGATCTCGTCGGGACTGTCGTACATCCCGTTCGATCGTCATCGCGAGGGACTTCTCCTCGATTCGCCGCTGTGGGAGAACACGATGCTGGGCCGTGAGGACGAACCGGGTCTGAGCAACGGGCCGTTCATCGGACGGCGCAAAGCCGAGGCCGATGCGCGCGAGATCATCCGGCGATTCGGCGTGCGCACCCCCTCTGAGCACGTGCCGGCGTTCGCGTTGTCGGGTGGCAATCAGCAAAAGCTCGTCGTCGGCCGCGAGATGGCCACCAACCCCAAGATCCTCCTGGCCGCTCACCCCACGCGGGGCGTCGACGTCGGCGCACAAGCCGCCATCTGGGAGGAGCTGCGCCACGCTCGCGACCATGGTCTGGGTGTGCTCCTCGTGTCGGCCGACCTCGAAGAGCTCATCGGTCTGTCCGATCGCATCGTC
Source organism: uncultured Bifidobacterium sp. (assembly GCA_964397715.1). GTDB lineage: Bacteria > Actinomycetota > Acidimicrobiia > Acidimicrobiales > Ilumatobacteraceae > Casp-actino8. The sequence goes on from CAYNKE010000019.1 coordinate 21,657, forward strand.
GTGATGTTCGACGGCCGCGTGACCGCCGAACTCGATCCGCGCACCGCGACACCCGAACTTCTCGGCACGTACATGACCGGTGAGGTCCAGGACCGCGATCGCGAGGCCTCACGATGAAGAACCAACGCCTGCAGCGGGCCCTCGTCACGGCCGCCAGTTCGGTGTTGGCGGTCTTCGTCGCCCTGGCGATCTCGGCGGTGATCCTCCTCGTCACCGGCAAGGATCCTGTCAAAGCCTTCGGCACGCTGTTCGGAGCAGCCGGTGACACCCGAGTCCTCCAAGGAATGGCGAACCGGGCCACACCTCTCATGATCTCGGCCGCCGCCGTGGCGATCGGGTTCAAGATGAATCTCTTCAACATCGGCGTCGAAGGTCAGATGCGGGTGGCGCTGCTCACGACCGCGGTCGTCGGCGCCAAAGTGAACCTTCCACCCGTTCTGCACGTGCTCCTCTGCCTTCTGGTCGCGATGACCGCCGGCGCCGCGTGGTCCGGGATCGCCGGTTGGTTGAAGGTCAAGCGCAACGTGAACGAGGTGATCTCCACGATCATGCTCAACTTCATCGCGCTGAGCCTCGTGGCGTGGGCGTTCGACGACTTCTTCCGCGTCGACAGCGCGACCGAGAGCCTGCTCGTCAAGACCAAGGAACTCCCCACGTCGGCGTGGTTCCCCGACCTCGTCGACCGCCGTCTCAACGGCATGTTCATCGTCGCGATCCTGGTGCTCATCGGCTTCTGGGTACTCGTCTGGAAGACCAAGTTCGGATTCCGGCTACGAGCCTCGGGTGGAAACTCCGGTGCGGCCCGGGCCACCGGTGTCAACCCGAAGAAGATGATCCTGATCTCGATGCTTCTGTCTGGCGCGATCGCCGGCCTCGTCGGAATGCGTGCGCTGCTCGGCGACGTGCACGCGTATCAGAACAATCTCGCCGAGCAGCAAGGTTTCAACGGCATCGCCGTGGCGTTGCTCGGCCGCAATCATCCGCTCGGCATCTTCTTCTCCGCGCTGCTCTTCGGTTTCCTCGGCGAGGCATCCGGCAAGCTGCAACTCGACGACATTCCGAAGGAGATCGCGACGATCATGTCGGGCATCATCGTGCTCGCGGTCGTGATCATCAACGAGGCCGTCAAGCGATGGGACGACCGCCGTATTCAACGCAAGGCGGCGGCCGAGCTCGAGGCGGCGGCGCAGGCCGAGGTGCAGTCGTGACCGCGACGTTGCAACCGAC
>CAYNKE010000020.1:0-20971 GCA_964397715.1 uncultured Bifidobacterium sp.
CGGCGTTGGCGCGCACGGCCAACTTGCCCTTGCGAATCTCGTCGGCCCACTTGAGGATGACGTCGAACTCCTTGGGCGGCTTGGCCGCCGACAACTTGACTTCGCCGAGGACGACCTCACCGGTCGTGCCGTCGAGCGAGATGACGTCGCCTTCGCGTACGACCACGTCGCCCACGCTGAACTGCTTGCCTTCGATCTTGATGGCCTCGGCGCCCACGACGGCGGGGGTCCCCCATCCGCGCGCCACCACGGCGGCGTGGCTCACGAGCCCGCCCCGGGCCGTGAGGATGCCTTGCGACACCATCATGCCGTGCACGTCTTCGGGGCTCGTTTCGCTGCGCACGAGGACGACCTTCTCACCGCGATCGGCGGCGTCGGCCGCATCGTCGGCGGTGAAGTACACCTTGCCCACCGCGGCACCCGGAGACGCGGCCAGACCCTTGGCGATGACCTTGTTCTTGCCACCCTCGAATTGCGGGTGCAGAACTTGATCGAGGTGCTCGGCGGCGACGCGCGAGACCGCCTCGACCTTGGAGATCTTCCAGGCGCCCTTGGGGCCCTTGGTTCCCTTGGTCATGTCGACGGCCATGCGCAGCGCGGCAGCGCCGGTGCGCTTGCCGACTCGCGTCTGGAGCATCCACAACTTGCCCTGTTCGATGGTGAACTCGGTATCGCACATGTCCTTGTAGTGCGCTTCGAGTCGCGAGAAGATCGCCAAGAGTTCCTTGTGGATCTTCGGGAACTGGGCCTTCAGGGCGTCGAGATCTTCGGTGTTGCGGATTCCGGCGACGACGTCTTCGCCCTGGGCGTTGACGAGGAAGTCGCCGTACGGATGATTGTCACCGGTCGCGGCGTTGCGGGTGAAGCCCACTCCGGTTCCGGAGTTCTCGTCGCGATTGCCGAACACCATCGTCTGAACGTTCACGGCGGTACCGAGGTCGTGCGAGATCTTCTCGCGAACTCGGTAGGCGATCGCGCGCGCACCGTTCCAGCTCTTGAAGACCGCTTCGACGGCACCGCGCAATTGAGCGTCGGGCTTCTGCGGGAAAGGCTTGCCGGTGACTCGCTTGACGACGTCGAGGTACTCGGCGCACAACGCCTTGAGAACGGCCGGCACCAATTCGGCATCGGACTTCACTCCAGCCGACTGCTTGGCGTGTTCGAGCGGATGCTCGAAGAGTGCTCCGTCGATTCCGAGCACGATGCGGCCATACATCGAGATGAAGCGCCGATACGAGTCGTAGGCGAACCGCTCGTCCTTTGTCACGGCGGCGAGACCCTTCACGCTCTGATCGTTGAGTCCGAGGTTGAGGACGGTGTCCATCATCCCGGGCATCGAGAACTTGGCACCCGAGCGAACACTCACGAGCAACGGATCCTTCGGATCGCCGAGCTTGCGCTTCATGGTCTTCTCGAGTTTGGCGACGTGCGTCTTGATCTCGGCGTCGAGGCCCTTCGGCCACCCACCGTGCATGTACGAGCGGCACGCGTCGGTGGAGATGGTGAAACCGGGCGGAACGGGGAGCTTGAGGACACTCGTCATCTCGGCGAGATTGGCGCCCTTTCCACCGAGCAGATCTTTCATCTGCATGGGAGGACGACGGTGTTTGTGATCGAAGGAGTAGACGTACGGCACGAGTGGCGAGTTTAGGGTTCGAGTCCGCTCACCTAGCATTCGAACGATGAAGATCCTGGGCTTTCCGATCCAGATCCGCCCCGGATTTCTCGTGTTCTTGTTACTGATCGTGTTCCTCAACGGAGTTCCGCTGGGCGCATGGCTGGCCGGATCGGTCGCGGTCTTCACGTTGGCGCACGAGCTCGGGCACGCCGTCGCGGCCCGACGCACCGGCGCGACCGCGCGGATCGCGCTCGACTTCCTCGCGGGATACGCATCGTTCACGCCGTCGCGCGTGTTGAAGCGTTCCGAGCGCGCGGCGATCGCTCTGGCCGGACCGGCCACTCAGATCGTGCTCGGTGTCGTCGCGCTTCTCGTGATCGGCGTCAACCCACTCGATCATCGCGACTTCGCGGCGACCGAGCATTCGCTCGCGATCTGGTGGGCGGGGCCGATCATCGGCCTCTTCAATCTCATCCCGGTGATGCCCCTCGATGGCGGAAACATCGCCGCCGAGGCGATCGACCTCTTCCGACCCGGACGCGGACGGGCGATCATGGTCCGCATCAGTGCTCCGGTGACCGCGGGCATCTTCGTCGGCATGCTGCTCGTCGAGGATCTCCGGCCACTCTCGTCGTTCGCCGCGATCCTGCTCGTCATCCAGATGCAGTTGTTGTCGGCACAGAGCCGACCCAAGGCGTCTCGCAATCCCCTCGTCGCATCGCGCGCCACCGCGGCCGCCGAGGAAGAGGCCTGGTTCACGGGTCGACCCGGACTTCTGCCACCGGGCCAAACGCTCTCGCCGTGGTTCGAAGCCCACCGAGCTTTCACCGCCGGCGACTCCGAACGCGCGCGCCGGCTCATCCTCGACGATCTCACCGATTCGTCGGGACGTTCTCGAACGTGGGCTCCGCCGCGCGCCGCGACACCCGACCTCCTCGACCCATTGCTCGACCTGCTGCCGAAGCCCCTTCCCGTTCCGGCGGTCGACCACCCGTCGATGAGTCAGGACACGTTGACCTGGGCCCTGAAGCGCGCTGGTCGGTACGCGCAGGGTGCGACGTACGGGGCCGAATGCTTCCGAGTTCGGCCGTCGACCAACGTGGCCGTGCTCGTCGCGGGCTGTCTCGCCCTCGAGGGCCAGGACGACGCGGCGGCTCAGTGGCTGACCGTGGCCGCGAACGGCGCGACCCGCGACGATGCCGACGAGACCCTGCTGTTGTCAGCGCTCGTCAACGATCCCGAACTCGAGCGGTTGAAGTATCGCCCCGACGTGGGACGCCTGATCGAGCGGCTCGTTCGCTCGCAGTGAGCGCTCGGACTTCGCTCAGACTTCGACGTCGCGCTTCACGTACGCGAGTGCCCGACCGTGGAGCACCGACGTGAAAGTTCCGACCTCGGTCCCACCAAGGGACGTGAGGGCGTCTCCCGCTCGGACACCATCGGGCGCATCGACGACTCGCAGTGTCCGCGGCGCAGACGAACCACGACTGTCCATCCGCTCCACGAGTTCCTGGCCCGGGTAACAGCCCTTCGAGAAGCTCACGGCGACGCGAACCACACCGGTCGCCGCCGGAAGCGTCTCCCCCGGGACGATCTCCGACCCCATCTCCGGCCACACCGCTTCGATACGGCGAGCCTCGAGATCGCTCGGACCACCCGACCGCTCGACCGCGATGGGCTCGGTCGCCAAGAGATCGATCGCGGTCCCGTCGCACCACCACGCGCCGACCGCGAGCGTCGAACCCGCCGGGGCCGAGCGAGCGAGGCTCGACACGACGTTCGGATCGACGTCCCGCAAGGCCACGCAATGAACCGGAATCGCCACGATGTCGGCCAGCACTCGAATCTTGAACTTGGCGAGGCGAGCCGCCAGCACGTCGAGAAAGCCCGGCGCGAGGTCGACGAGATACTCGGTCTCGGCCCGACGGGTCACCCGGACGAGAGCGACGAGACGCCCGGTGGGTTCGAGAACGAGCGATGGTCGCGATTCGCCGACCGCCAGAGACGCGATGTCGTTGCTCAGTTGCGAGTGCAGATACGAACCGGCGTCGCGACCCGAAACCAGCAGCGCCTCTCGGGGCAGGTCGACCGCGATCACGCGCTCGTGCCTCCTTCGCGGCGACTCCGCGTCATGCGTCGAGCCGCTGGAACCGCCGCCAGCAGCGCCGCGGCTTTGTTGCGGCACTCCAGGTCTTCGTCGTCGGGATCGCTGTCGGCGACGATGCCCGCGCCGGCCTGCAAGTAGGCGGCCTCGGGTCCGATGAACATCGTGCGAATCGCGATGGCGGTGTCGAGATTTCCGCTGAAGTCGATGTAGCCCACGACTCCCGCGTAGGGACCGCGCTTGACGGGTTCGAGTTCGTCGATGATCTCCATGGCGCGCACCTTGGGAGCGCCGCTCACGGTGCCGGCCGGCAGCGTGGCGCGAAGAACGTCGACGGCCGAGCGCCCCTCGACCAGCGAGCCACTCACTTGCGACGTGAGGTGCATGACGTGGCTGTAGCGCTCGAGGTTCATCAGCTCGTCGACTCTGACGGTCCCGAACTTCGCGACGCGTCCGACGTCGTTTCGAGCCAGGTCGACCAGCATCACGTGCTCGGCGACTTCTTTCGGGTTCTCGCGCAACTCGGCCGCCAAACGACGATCGTGTTCGTCGTTCTGGCCGCGCTTACGGGTCCCGGCGATCGGACGACTCACGACACGGTCACCGACGAGTTGAACCATCGGCTCAGGTGAGCTTCCGACGATCGTCACCTGCGGCTGTCGGAGGAAGTACATGTACGGACTCGGATTGACCTGGCGCAGCACGCGGTACACGTCGTACGGGTCGGCCTCCAGGTCGATTTCGAATCGTTGCGACAAGACGACCTGAAAGATGTCTCCGGCACGGATGTATTCCTTGGCGGTTTCGACGGCACTCTGATATCGGCCACCGCCCATGGTCGAGACCGCGGAAGGCAGTTCGTCTCCTCGCGTCGGCGGCTCGACCGGTGAGTACGGAAGGGGCTCGGCGAGGTCGACCACCGACGCCAAGGCGCGGGCGGCCGCGGCGTCGTAGGCCTCGTCGAGATCGGCGACGTCCATGACCGGAACGCTCTCGATGAGATACACCCGCTGGCGCCAGTGGTCGAACGCCGCGAGTGACCCGATCACGCTCACGACCGCATCGGGCAAACCGCGATCATCGGTCGGAGCGTTCGGCAGATGTTCGACTTCGCGCACGATGTCGTACCCGAGGTAGCCCATCACTCCGCCCTGCAGTGGTGGCAGATCCGGAATCACCGGGCTGCGGTACAACCGCAGAAGTTCGTCGAGGGCCGCGAGCATTCCGCGATCTCGGGGCACCGACGAAGGAACGGGTCCGTCGATCTCGACCCGCGACCCGAACGACGTGAGCATGGCTCGCGGACGCCGTCCGACGAACGAGAAGCGACTCCAGCGCTCTCCGTGTTCGACCGATTCGAGAAGGAACCCCGGCTCGTCACCCGGCACGAGTTTGGCGAAGGCCGCGACCGGAGTCTCGAGGTCGGCGAGGATTTCGACCCACACCGGCACGACGGTGTGCGAGGCCGCCAGGGCCCGGAACTCCTCGCGGGTGGGATGGACGGTGAGCGGACTCACTGTTCGCCGAAGACGGAGAAGAAGCAGGTGCGCGCTCCGGTGTGGCACGCGCCTCGGCCTTCTTGTTCGACCTTGAAGAGGAGGGTGTCGCCGTCGCAGTCGTAGTAGGCCTCGCGAACGAACTGACGGTCGCCGCTCGTGTCGCCCTTGCGCCACAGCTCGCGTCGGCTCCGACTCCAATAGACCATGCGTCCCTCGGCGAACGTGAGGGCGAGACTCTCGGCGCTCATCCAGGCCATCATCAGCACCTCGCCGGTCGCGACGTCCTGAGCGATGGCCGGCACGAGGCCATTGGCGTCGAACTTGACGGCAGCCAGCTGCTCGGCGGTCGCGCGAATCATGTGATCAGCCTCTCAGAGATAGAGACCGGTGTGCGATTCGATTCGACTGGCGGCCACCGCGTGCAGGTCGCGTTCGCGCAACATGATGTAATCGGCGCCCTGCACTTCGACTTCGTAGCGGTCTTCCGGGCTGAAGAGAACGCGATCGCCCACCTCGGCGCTCCGTACGTTCTGCCCCAAGGCCACGACCTCGGCCCAGACGAGGCGCTTCGACAACTGTGCCGTCGCCGGGATCAGAATCCCGCCGCTGCTGCGTCGTTCGCCCTCCTTGTCGGGAATGCGAACGAGCAGCCGGTCGTTCAGCATCTTGATGGGGAGCTTGTCGTCTTCGACGTGATCCTTCGCCACGGTTGGCCACGGTACCGTCGTTCCCGTGTCGAACCGCCCCGTGATACTCACCACGATCGATCAGCAGGAGTTGGAGGCCGACGTCGTCACGGCCGCATCCGACCAGTCCGTACGCGGCGCCGTGGCGATCGCCCACCCTCACCCGCTCTACGGTGGCGATCGCTTCAATCCGGTGGTCGAGGCCTTGTTCACGACGCTCCCCCGCGTCGGCTTCCATTGCCTGCGCTTCGATTTTCGCGGAGTCGGAAACAGCAGCGGTGAACACGACGAGGGCGACGCCGAGCGGCTCGATGTCGCGGCCGCCGTCGACTACCTGACCGGACTCCACGACGACGTGTGGGTCGCTGGCTACTCCTTCGGATCGATCGTCGCGCTGAACGTCATCGAACCCCGAGTCGTCGGATGGATCGCCGTCGCTCCGCCGCTCACGGCCATGAAGAGCGACGTCCTGGCCGCCCGAGATCCGCGGCCGAAGTTGGTGATTTCGGCCGAGCACGACCAGTTCACGCCGGCGGTATCAGCCGCCCCGATCGTCTCGACATGGACCAACGCGACCTCGACGACGATCGCGAGCGCCGATCACTTCCTGAGTGGGCGAACTCGGCTGGTCGCCGAATCGGCCGCCGCTTGGCTCACTTCTCGTTGAGTGCGGCCTCGATGCGCTGCATGACCTCGTCGGTCAGAAGCGGAATCACGTCGAGAGCGGCAAAGTTCTCCACCACCTGGGCCTGACGGCTCGCGCCCGTGATGACCGTCGAGACGCCCGGGAACTTCGTGCACCACGCGAGAGCGAGCTGGGCCAGGGAGCATCCGAGCGAATCGGCGATGGGAACGAGACGGCGAACCTTGGCCAGAGCGGCTTCGTCGGTGAGGCGCGATTTCAGGAATCCGTAACCCGGGAGCGCACCTCGCGAATCCGCCGGAATTCCCTCGAGGTACTTTCCGGTGAGAAGTCCGGACGCGAGCGGACTCCAGATCGTGGTGCCGAGTCCGATGTCCTCGTACAACCGCTTGTACTCGGTCTCCACGCGACGCCGCTCGAGCATGTTGTACTGCGGCTGCTCGGTCACGGGCTTGTGAAGGTGGTGACGCTCGGCGATTTCCCACGCGGCGCGAATCTCGTCGGCCGACCATTCGCTGGTTCCCCAGTAGAGCACCTTGCCGCGATCGACGAGGTCGCTCATCGCCCACACCGTCTCCTCGAGAGGAGTGCGCGGGTCGGGTCGATGGCAGAAGAGGATGTCGACGAAGTCGACCTGCAGCCGTTCGAGACAACCCTCGATCGAGTGGTGCAAGTACTTCCGATTGAGCGTGTTGTAGAGATTCGGGATCTGCCCGTCGACACCCCAGAAGACCTTGGTGGAGAGCACGTAGTGGTGTCGCTTCCATCCGAGCTCGCGGATGACGCGGCCCATGATCGCCTCGCTCTGGCCGCCCGCATAGGCCTCGGCATTGTCGAAGAAGTTGCAGCCGGCGTCCCACGCGGCCTGCATGCACGCGAGCGCGGCGTCGTCTTTCAACTGGTTGTCGAAGGTCACCCACGAACCGAACGAGAGAACCGACACTCGCAGACCGGTGCCGCCGAGGCGGCGGTACTCCATCTTGGGATTCGGGACGAAGGACGTGGGTGCGCTCATGGCGTCACCTTAGGTTCGTCAGCCGAGCTCGGCACAGGCCGCCACGACACGAGCGATCTGCGACGGGCCGACACCGCAGCACCCGCCGACGTGGGTGACGCCGCGCTCGATCCACCGTTTCAGACGATCCGGCGCGGCGGGGTCGAACTCGGCGCCCGTCCACGCGCGAGCACGAGCGTCCCACGCTCGGCCGTGATTCGGATAGGCCACGAGCGGAAGTCCGAGCGGCGCCAGCACCGCGACGGCATCGTCGACGACGTCGGGTGACGAGCAGTTGACGCCGACCGCCACCAGATTCGGATAGCCCGCGACCCGGCCGACGGCTTCACGTAGATCGTCGCCACCGTACGTAGTCGTCCCGTCGGCACACCCGAACGAGAACCACGCGGGCGGCGCACCATGAGCCGTGAGGATCTCGGCGATCACCTCGGCCTCGTCCATTCGCGGTTGCGTCTCGACAGCGAAGAGGTCGGGGGCGGTTTCGACCAAGACGGCGATTCGCTCGGCGTGCCGAGTTCTCACGACGTCGAGAGAGACGTCATAGGTGCCGGAGTACTCGCTGCCATCGGCCAACCACGCTCCGAACGGCCCGATGGACGCCGCGACGAGTGCCTCACGTCCCGCGGCCCGCCGGGCCACGCGCGTGGAGAGCCGCAAAGCGTCGTCCTCGTTCGCCGGACACTGGTAACTCGCGGTCGTGACGATGCGCGCACCGGCGTCGACGAAGGCTCGATGCGCGGCCTCGAGGCGATCGGGTGAACTCCTCAGCGAATCGGCTGTCCACCAGGCGTTGCTCGTGTCGACACCCAGTTCGGCGAGTGCCGTCGAGAGGCCTCCGTCGATGACGGTGACAGCCATTCAGCGCACCGGTCGCACGACGATGCCGGCGGCGGCCAACGCGGCCTTGGCCTCGGCCACCGTGAACTCACCGAAGTGGAAGATGGACGCCGCGAGTACGGCATCGGCACCTCCGTTCACGATCCCGTCGACCAAGTGATCGAGGAGTCCGACACCACCCGAAGCGATCACCGGCACGCCGACGGCATCGGTCACCCGCCGAGTCAGAGCCAGGTCGAAGCCCTCCTTCGTCCCGTCGCGATCCATCGAGGTGAGCAAAATTTCGCCCGCCCCGAGTCCGGTGGCTCGCTCGGCCCACTCGACGACATCCATGCCGGTCGGAGTTCGACCGCCGTGGAGGTACACCTCGAACGAACCGTCGGCCCGTCGCTTGGCGTCGATCGCACACACGACGCATTGCGCCCCGAACTCGGCAGCGATGTCGGAGATCAGCTGCGGATTCTGAACCGCCGATGTGTTGACACTCACCTTGTCGGCCCCGGCCCGCAGCATGCCGCGCGCGTCGTCGACACTTCGAATTCCGCCGCCCACCGTGAATGGTATGAACACTTGCTCAGCGGTGCGGCGGACGACGTCGACCATCGTGTCGCGGCCGTCGCTCGATGCGGTGATGTCGAGGAACACCAACTCGTCGGCACCTTCGTGGTCGTAACGAGCGGCCAGTTCGACCGGGTCGCCAGCGTCGCGCAGATTGATGAAGTTGGTTCCCTTCACGACCCGCCCGTCCGTCACGTCGAGACACGGAATCACACGTGCGACCTTCATCGAACTTCTCGCAATCGCGACAACGCGTCACGGACGGTGAATCGCCCCTCGTACACCGCTCGCCCGGTGATGATGCCGCCGAGACCAGCGAGTCGAGCCAACGCGGTCAGATCGTCGAGTGATGAGACGCCGCCACTCGCGATCACCGGTGCCGAAGCTCGGGCGACGGCCGTCCGCAACCCGTCCAGGTCGGGACCGCCGAGCATCCCGTCGCGCGAGATGTCGGTGACGACGAACGCCGCCGCGCGCGGGAACCAGGTGAGCGCGTCGTCGAGAGACGCACCCGAATCCTCGGTCCAGCCATGGACCGCCACGCGGCCACTTCGGTGATCGAGTCCGACGGCGACGTCGATGACATCGGCCGCCGCCGCGACGATGCCGGGGTCGGCGACCGCCGCCGAGCCCATGACGACACGGGCGACCCCCGCTTCTCGGAGAGCCTCGGCGTCAGCGAGCGAACGAACGCCGCCTCCGGTCTGCACGCGCGCCCGACCCGCGAGTCGCGCGGCGATCGCGGCGATGATCGGGCGATTCACCGGGTCGCCCGAACGAGCCGCATCGAGATCGACGACGTGCACCCACGGTGCGCCGTCGGTCGCGAAACCATCGGCCACACTCACCGGGTCGTCCCCGTACGCGGTCTCACGGCTGTAGTCGCCTTGGGCGAGTCGGACCACGCGTCCGCCGCGCAGATCGATTGCTGGATAGAGGTCAACGGCCACGAGCCACCGCCACGAAGTTCGCGAGCAATGCCAGACCGGCCGAACCGGATTTCTCCGGATGGAACTGCGTCGCGAAGACGTTGCCCGACCGGAACGCGGCGTTCAGCGTTCCGCCGTATTCGCAGGTGGCCGCGACGACGGTCGGATCGACGGGAACACCGTGTAGCGAGTGCACGAAGTAGACCCACGGTTCGCCCGTCCACTCGCTGCCCACGAACATCGGGTCGTTTGTCGCGCGCACCGTGACGCGGTTCCATTGCATCTGCGGCCGCTTGACGCCGTCCGGGATCCAGCGAACTCGTCCCGGAATGACGTCGAGCCCGGCGACACCGGGGTCCTCGTCGCTCGACGAGAAGAGCATCTGCATGCCGACGCAGATACCCAGAAAGGGACGTCCGGAGTCGACGGCGTCGCGCGCCGAGCGATCGAGCCCCGATGCTGTGAGAGCGTTCATGCACGCACCGAAGGCGCCGACTCCGGGCAGAACCACGGCGTCGGCGACGCGAACCTCAGCCGGATCGGAAGTCAGGCGAGCGTCACCACCGACTCGCTGCAAGGCCTTCTCGGCCGAACGAAGGTTGCCGATGCCGTAGTCGAGGACCGCGATCGACGGACCGCTCACAAGACTCCCTTGGTGGAGGGGACTCCTCCCCCTTCGATGCGTACGGCGTCGCGCAGGCAACGACCGAGACCCTTGAAGATGCACTCGATGACGTGGTGGACGTTTCGTCCGCGCTTGAGAGTCACGTGCAAAGTGACGCCGGCGGCAGTTGCGAAAGACGACACCGCGTGCTCGGCGAGCTGCGGATCGAATGGCGGATCACCGAGCGGAAGGCTCTCGGGCATCGGAGCATTCCAGACGACGAAGGGCCGACCCGACAGATCGAGGGCGATCTCGCACAGCGCCTCGTCGAGCGGATACAGGCCGCTCGCGAAACGGCGAACACCGGCTTTGTCGCCCATCGCCTCGCGGAAGGCTTCGCCGAGGGCGATCGCGACGTCCTCGACCGTGTGATGCGTGTCGATGTGCAAGTCGCCTTTCGCGACAACGCTCAGATCGAATCCGCCGTGTTTGCCGACTTGCGAGAGCATGTGGTCGTAGAACGGGATGCCGGTCGAGACCGACGTCGTACCGGTGCCGTCGATCGCGATCGAGATTTCGATCGATGTCTCGGCGGTGGAGCGCGAACGCGTGGCAGAACGGCTCGATGTCATGACAGGACCTCCGTGAGAGCGGCGATGAAGGCGGAATTCTCGTCGGGTGTGCCGACGGTGACGCGGAGGCAATCGGCGAGCCGGGGCCAGCCCGAGCAGTCGCGAATGAGGATGCTGCGGTCGAGCAAACCCTGCCAGACCGCGCGTCCAGCACGATCCCGCGGGCGGAAGAGAACGAAGTTGGCACCACTCGGGAACACATCGACCGCGAGAGCACGAAGCGCCGCCACGATGCGCTCGCGTTCGGCCACGATCACCCGAACCCGCTCGCTCATCTGGTCGACGAACTGCAGAGCGATCACTCCGGCGGTCTGCTTGACCGCGTCGAGGTGATACGGGAGCGCCACTTTGTCGAGTTCGGCGACGACCCAGGCCGGCGCGATCGCATAGCCCAGTCGCGCCGCGGCCATGCTCCATGTCTTGCTGAACGTTCGCACCACGATGACTGGCGCGTCGTCCGACACCAGCGAGACTGCACTCCACGACGCGAACTGACCGTAGGCCTCGTCCACCACGACGAGGCCCGGTGCGGCCGACACCACGTCGCGCACGACCGCCTCGCCGTCGACGCCACCCGTCGGGTTGTTCGGCGAACACAGAAAGGTGATCTGCGGCTTGAAATCGGAAAGGACTCGGCGAACTTCGTTCGGGTCGAGCGAGAAGTCGGCGGCGCGCTCACCCTCCACGACCCGTGCTCCCGAGATTCGGGCGATGTGCGCGTGAAGTTGATACGTCGGTTCGAACGTGGCAACCGTCCGTCCCGGTCCACCGAAAGTGAGAAGGATCGTCTGGAGCACTTCGTTGCTGCCGTTCGCCGCGAACACCATCGAGGGGTCGACACCGTGCAGACGAGCGATGGCGCGTCTCAAGGCGCTGGCCGATCGGTCGGGATAGCGATTCCAGTCGACCTCGGCCACCGCCGCGGCCAGGGCCCGCTCGAATTCGGCCGGGGGTCCGACGGGGGCCTCGTTCGTGTTGAGGCGAACCCGTACGTCGACTTGTGGCGAGTGATAGCCCTCGAGGGCTCTCAGATCGTCGCGAACGGGGAGGCGCGTCACGCCATGAGGCTACCGACCAGGCAGAACGGGTCGAAGTGAGTTACGGGCTCGGGACTCCACGTGACCGGATTCGAGGTGCCGGACCGATCGCGACCGGCTTAACGTGCCGGTGTGACTGCTCGCGAACTCTCCACCATCGCCGCCGAACTCGCCGTGATGGCCGAGGGAACCGATCGCTACTTCGATCGCGTCCGCGAACTCGGCTCGGCCAATCTCGGCGAGAACCTCGAGGATCTCATGTCGGCGATCCACGAGGCCGAACGCGCGCTCCGCTCGGCTCATCGCGCCTTGGCTCGCGCCAGTCGCATCGCGGGCTGAACCTCGAGTCGCTCAGGGAGCCTTTCCAGCCGACGGACAGATGTCGGCGAGCGTGCACTCACCGCACTTGGGCTTGCGCGCATCGCACACTCGCCGTCCGTGGAGAATGAGCCGAAGGCTGAACGATCCCCACTCCTCGCCGGGGAGGTAGCGATTGAGTTCGAGTTCCACTTTCACCGGATCTTCCTGGCGCGTGAGTCCGAGGCGTCGCGACAAGCGCCCCACGTGAGTGTCGACCGGCAGGCCGGGCAGGTCGAACACGACGCTGCGCACCACGTTGCCGGTCTTGCGACCCACACCCGGAATCGTCACGAGGTCGTCGAGATCGTGAGGCACTTCGCCGTCGAAACGTTCGACGAGTGCTTGAGCCATCCCGATGAGGCTCTTCGTCTTGTTCTGGTAGAAGCCGGTCGAGCGAATGATCTTCTCGACGTCGGCGGGCTTGGCCACGGCCAATCGCTCGGGAGTCGGATACTTCGCGAACAGAGAGGGCGTCACCATGTTCACGCGCGCATCGGTGCACTGCGCCGACAGGATCGTCGCGGCCAGAAGTTCGAATGCGTTGCGATGATCGAGTTCGCACACGGCCTCGGGGTACAGCGTCACGAGTCGACGGGCGACCTCGACGGTCCGGTCGGCGGCCCCGTTCGGACGTCGCTTCGTGGCCGCCATCGCCCGAACCCTACTCAGGGGTCGAACGGTAGGGTGAGGCCATGCGGGTTCTCGACATCAAACGTCAGATGCAACCCGACGACATTGCGGTCGTGCGCGATCTGATCCGTGACGCCGAGCGGGCCGACGGACACCGTCCGCTCTCCGATCATCTCTGGCTCGACCTCGTCGATGGCGGACGCGAAGGCTTCGCGGCCTTCGTCGCCTGGGAACCCGGGCACGACCACCCGGTTGCCTACGCGCAGGTGAGTCGCGGACACGGCTCGTATTCCATCGAGTTGGTCGTTCACCCTCACCACCGCTACGAGATGAACCTCATCGGCCCCGAAATGCTCGAAGCCGCCCTCGACGAGGTCGCGAGTTCGGGTGGCGGACACGTCCATTGGTGGGTCTTCGAGCCGACGAGCGCCCACGAGGCGGTGGCTCGTCAACTCGGACTGACCGCCGGACGAACACTGCACCAGATGCGTCGCTCGCTGCCGCTCTCGATCGCCGACCAATCAGCCGCAGTGAGCGTTCGCCCCTTCGTCAAGGGGCAGGACGAGGAGGCGTGGCTGGAAGTCAACAATGCGGCGTTCGAACACCACCCGGAGCAAGGTGGATGGGACACCGTCACCTTGACGTCGCGCATGGCGCAACCGTGGTTCGACCCGGCCGGCTTCCTCATGCACGAGATCGACGGCCGACTGGCTGGCTTCTGCTGGACGAAGATCCACCGCGACACCGAGCCGGCCATGGGCGAGATCTACGTGATCGCCGTGCATCCCGACTTCCATGGGCTCGGCCTCGGCCGCGGCCTCACCGTGTCGGGGCTGCGCAACATCGCCGACCGCGGCATCACGACCGCGATGCTCTACGTCGATGCTTCCAATCGCGCCGCCGTCACGATGTACGAGCATCTCGGCTTCCATCTCCACCGCACCGACCGGGCATTCGTCGGCGACATCTCGCTTGGCGCCAATGGCCGCACGGTCGTGGCACCCGATCATCACCACTGAACACGCACGGGGAATCGACATGACCGACACCCAGAACCTCCCGTTGTGGAGCGTCACCGACGTCCACGAATCGTTCACCAGCCGTTCGTTCGTCGATTCTCTCGAACGTCTCGGTGCCGAGGTCTCGCGCCTCGAAGCTCTGTACGACGCACTCGACATCCGTGGCGGATCGAGCGACACACCGCCGACAACCGACTCGGCCGTCGGTGAACGGGCCGACCGCGCCATCGCCGCGTTCAACGACACAGTGGCGCAGATGGAGGTTCTCGAGGCGTACGTCTACGCCACGGTGTCCACCGACACTCGACACGAGACGGCTCAGTCCTTGCTCTCCGAGATCGAAGTCCTCGGATCGCGAGTCAGCCCGCTCCTCGCGCGCCTGGCCGACTTCGCCGCTCACCACGACGCCGACGCGCTCGCGGCCGTGAGCCACGAAGCGCGAGAGCACATCGGCCCGCTCACCCGCCTGGCGGCGCGAGCCGAGCACCAGATGTCGGAAGTCGAGGAAGGCCTCTACGCCGAATTGTCGACCACCGGGTCGAACGCGTGGGGCCGACTGCAGGGCGACGTCACGTCGCAGCTGTCGATCGAGGTCGAACTGCCTTCCGGACGTACGCGACTTCCGATGCCTGCCGTGCGCGGTCTCGGAACGAGTCCCGATCCGCTCGTTCGCCGCGCTGCCTACGACGCCGAGATGGCAGCGTGGCCGCAAGTCGCCACGGCCTGCGCCGCCGCCATGAACGCCATCAAGGGCGAAGCCAACGCGGTGAACCGTCGTCGTCGGTGGGCAGCGCCTCTCGACGCATCGCTCTTCGCCAACAGCGTGAGCCGCGCGACATTCGACGCGATGCAGTCGGCCGTGACCGCCTCGTTGCCCGACTTTCGCGCGTGGATGCGAACCAAGGCGCGACTCCACGGACACACCAGCGGACTCCCGTGGTGGGACCTCGTGGCACCACTCCCCACGTCGTCGAATTCGATTGGTTGGGACGAGTCGATCGACCTCGTGAAGTCGGCGTTCGGTCAGTACAGCCCCGAACTCGCCGGCATGGTCGACCGTGCGATCGCCGAGTCGTGGATCGACGCCCCTCCGCGCGACGGGAAGGTCGGCGGAGCCTTCTGCATGCCGTTCGTCGACGATCGCTCGCTCATCCTGCTCAACTGGAGCGGCTCGGTCGAATCGGCGCAGACCACCGCTCACGAACTCGGACACGCGTACCACAACACGCAGTTGGCCGGCCGCACCGCTCTGCAGAAGCGCCTCCCGATGGCTCTGGCCGAGACCGCGAGTATCTTCTGCGAAACGCTCATGGTCGAGGCCGGTCTCGCCCGGCTCACGGGGAACGAGCGGCTCGCTCTTCTCGACGTCGACCTCCTCGGCGCCAACCAGGTGGTGGTGGACATTCACAGTCGCTTCCTGTTCGAAACCGAGGTGTTCGCTCGCCGCCAGCGCCGATCTCTCGGAGTACAGGAACTCAACGAGATGATGCTCGAGGCTCAAGCCGCTGCCTACGGAGACGGCCTCGATCAATCGACGGCCCACCCGCACATGTGGGTGCTCAAACCGCACTACTACGGCAGCCACTTCTACAACTGGCCATACACGTACGGCCTCCTCTTCGGACTCGGCCTGTACGCCCAGTTCCACCGTGACCCCGATCGATTCCGCGCCGGCTACGACGACCTTCTTTCGCGTGCCGGGATGAACACGGCGGAAGAGCTCGGTTCGGCCTTTGGTCTCGACGTCACCGACGAGGCCTTCTGGACGGCCAGCGTCGACGTACTTCGCGCACGCATGAAGGAATACGCGCGACTCGCGGGAGAGTCGTGACCACGCGTTACCAAGTGAGCCGCGACGACCTGTCGAGAATTCTCGAAGGAGAACCGCGGTACCGCGTCGACCAGGTCTGGGACGGGCTCTACAAGGAGTTGGCCACACCCGAGACGATGACCAATCTGCCCAAGGCGCTGCGCGGTCGAGTCGACGAGGCACTGCCTCTCGCACTCACACCCGTGACCGAGAGCGAATCCGATCGCGGCAAGACCGTCAAGTTCCTCTGGGAGCTCTACGGCGGCAGTCGTATCGAGACGGTTCTGATGCTCTACTCCGACCGGGCCACGGTCTGCGTCAGCACACAAGCCGGCTGCGCCATGGCCTGCGGGTTCTGCGCCACGGGTCAGGCTGGCTTCACACGTCATCTCGCGAGCGGCGAAATCGTCGAACAAGTGATGCGCGCGGCGCAGCGGGCCAAGTCCCTCGGGCGCCGCGTGAGCAACGTCGTCTACATGGGCATGGGCGAACCCCTCGCCAACGAAGAGCCCGTGTGGGAGTCACTCGTGCGTCTGCACGACGACGTCGGCATGTCGGCCCGGCACCTGACGGTGTCGACGGTGGGCATCGTCCCCGGCATCAAGCGACTCACCGATCGCCCGCTCCCCGTCAACCTGGCGGTGAGTCTCCACGCCGCTAACGACGAACTCCGTGACGAACTCGTGCCGATCAACAAGCGTTACCCAATCGCGATGCTTATGGAAGCGTGCAACGAGTACCTCGAGATCAAAGGACGCCGACTGTCCTTCGAATGGGCCATGATCTCCGGAGTCAACGATCGCGATCGCGACGCGTCCGAGCTGGCTCGAATCTGCCATTCGCTCACGCTGTCTCCGCACGTCAATCTCATCCCGCTCAATCCAACCCCGGGCTACGAGGTGCGGGGCTCGAGCAAGATGCACGTGCACTCGTTCCGCGATCGCCTCGAGGCGCTCGGGGTCAACGCGACGGTTCGCCAGAATCGCGGAACCGACATCGCCGCCGCATGCGGACAGCTGGCGGCCGGCCAGCCGGTGAAGATCTCGACGCGCGATCAGCGAGACTCGAAGTAGCCCGGGTTCGCCACTTTCAGCTTCTCGACGACGCTGGCCCGCACCGCAGCGATCACGTCGTCGAGGCGATCGTCGAGTCGGCCGTCGCGAATCGCCGCGGCGAGTTCGTGATCGTCGGCCACTCCGAGCGTCGAGAGTCGCGCTGCGTGCTCGGCTCGCTGAGAGGATCCGAGGGCCAGTTCGCGTTCGACCATCGCCAAGACGTTCATCGCCACTCGCGTGTGGAACTGCACGCGACCCGAGGTCGACGTGAGGACATCGCGTTCGAGCCACTCGCGGACGGATTCGACCAATTGGGCCGCCGAGGGGACGTCGTGCAATTCGCTCATGAGACTCCGAGCGCCTGCCAGCGGCCATCGAGCGCAAGGAAGAGGTCGTACTCGTTCTCGCAGACTCGCCGCCCGATGGCCGCCAGTTCGTGACTCCGAGCCAGACCCAGGAGATGCGAGCTCGTCTGGACCATGCACATGATTCCCCACTTCAAGGTTCCGAGAACCTCCCACCAACGCACGACGTCGGCGTCGACGGGAAGTCCGCTCTCGCGACGGTACGCCTCGATCAACTGGTCGTACGTGCCGACGCCCGCGACCGGCAGCGCCGAGCCGAACCGCCAGGCCCGCACGCACAACCATCCGAGGTCCTCCATCGGGTCGCCGACGTGAGCGAGCTCCCAGTCGAGCACCGCGCGAAGGCCATCAGGTCCGACCATGACGTTGCCGAGGCGGAAGTCCCCGTGCACGAGCGAACGCCGGGCCGAACTGGGGCGATTGGCTTCGAGCCACCGGAACGCGAGTTCGAACGTGGGATGAGCCTGATCGAGGGAAGCATCGAGATCGTCGAGCGTCGTGCGGTACTGCGCGATCTGATCGGTGGCCGGCAGTCCGGGGATCGCCGCCGGGTCGATCGCGTGCAGTCGGGCGAGTGCCGCGGCCAGGTCGTCGACGAGAACGCGCCGAGCGTCGGCGAAGGTTTCGTCGCGCAAGATCTTGCGCGCGATGGTCTCGCCGTCCACATGAGCGAGGACCATGAACGACGAGCCGATCGGAGAATCGGCGGGGCCACTGGCGAGAAGTTCGGGCACGCGAACTCCCGCGGCGAACGCCGCGCGCAACACGGCGGCTTCGACTCCCATGTCGCGTACGTCGCCCGAACGCTGGCGCTGCAGGATCAAACGACGACCGGCGGCCGAGAAACTCCAGGTCTCGCGGGACGCCCCTCCCGACAAGCGAGCGAGGCCTTCGACCGGGCCGCCAACAGTCGCGGCGAGGGCTTCGGCCAGCGCATCGGCGGGCGACGAGTTACTCACTCCCCTAGTTTGCGCAGTTCTCAGCAGGCCGCGCGAACCGATGGATAGGGATTGACCGCACGTCCGCGGTTCGGACGAATCTCGAAGTGGAGGTGCGGAGTCCCCTGTGCGTTTCCGGTGTCGCCCAGGTACCCGATGACCTCGCCTTGGCCGACTGAGCGATCAGCTCCCTCGTAGGCGCTGAGGTGACCGTAGAAATAAGTGTTCCCGTTGTCGCCCTCGAGGGTCGCGACGAGGCCCCCGAGAAGACCGGTCTTGAACGTGACGGCTCCCGACACGACCGCGACGAGAGGAAGGCCGGTCGGACCGAGCATGTCGACTCCCTCGTGGCGACGCCCTCCGCTCCGAGGAGCCCCCCAGGTGTCGCCGAAAGCGGTCGAGCCGAGCACGGGACAGATGATCGACCCGTCGAGATACACACCACTCGACAAGAAACCCGCGGTTCCGTATCGCTGGAACACCGTCGCACCCGCCGTGAACGATCCGGACTGCAACGCGGCCTGCCGACGTGCGTCGAGGATCGCCCGCACCTTCTCGTCGGCCAGTCGCTTGGCCTCGATGTCTTTCAGGCGATCGAGTTCGTCCTCGGCCGCGGTCCTGGCCGAATCCAAGTCGGCGATGGCTTCCGTCGTGGCCGCTCGCTGGGCCTCCAAACGGTCGCGCTTGTCGGCCAAGTCGGACGCGACGGCATCGAACTCGTCGAGCACTTCTTGGGACGACTCGGTGGCCAGCGACGTGAAGAACTCCTTCTGGACCTGCTCGGTCGGGCCGGCGAGACCCGAGAGCAGCGGAACCCCGCCGGGACCCGACATGAATCGTCGCACCGCGAGCTCTTGTACCGCGGTCGACAATGCGTTCGATCGCGCTTCGAGATCGGCAATGTCGCGGGCCGTCGCCTCTTCTTCGAGTTGCAGCGTGTCGAGCCGAGATTCGGCGTCGAAGAGAGCCTGGGCGGCGGCATTGGCTCGCTCGCGGGCGGCCTCGATCTCGTCGGCCGCGCGCTCGGCGGCCGTTCGCGGCGTGACCGCCAGAGTCGGAACGGACAACCCGCCGACGCCGATCGCGATGAACGCGGCGAACGTCGCCACTCGCGAGCGCGCGATTCGACGTTTCGCCATACGTAGGCACAGTACCGAACGAGTTCGTTCGGAAATCGCCAATCGACGGGAGCGATCCGACACAATGTTCATCGATGACCGATCCGCTCGTTCTCGACGACATCGCGTTCGTACGCGACGGCCGACTGATCCTCGATCGGGTCTCGTTGAGAGTGCAGCCCGGGGAACGTTGGCTCGTGATCGGAGCCAACGGTTCGGGCAAGACGACCCTCGTTCGGATCGCCGCGATGTACGAGCACCCGACGCGGGGCACGGTGGCGATCGACGGCGAGACCCTCGGCTCCACCGACGTCCGCGAGTTGCGACGGCGCATCGGGTACGTGTCGGCCTCGTTCGCGTCCGAACTGCGTGGGGCGCTCGATCCCGTCGACGTCGTGATGACCGCCAAGAACGCCGCCCTCGAACCCTGGTGGCACCACTACGACGACACCGATCTCGCGCGAGCGCACGATTGTCTGACCCGCATGGGAGTCGGACATGTTTCGGGTCGGACCTTCGCGACGCTGTCGTCGGGCGAGCAGCAGCGAGTTCTCCTGGCCCGCTCACTCATGAACGATCCCTCAGTTCTCCTCTTCGACGAACCGAGCGCCCGCCTCGACCTCGGAGGTCGCGAGCAATTGGTGCGAGCCCTCGCTGAGATGACGACCGACCTCTCGGCTCCACCTCTCGTGCTCGTGACGCATCACGTGGATGAAGTCCCACCGGGGATGACGCACGTTCTGGCGCTCAAAGCCGGTCGGGAGATCGCGAGTGGACCGATCGGCACGAATCTGACCGCCGCGTTGCTGACGGAGTGCTTCGGGCTGCCCTTGCGACTCGAGCATCGGGCCGATGGCCGACTCGTGGCGTTCGCCGCCGACTGAGCGATCAGCGAGACACGAGGCCGGTCAGACGTGATTTACTCGCCTCGACCTCGTCGAGCAGTGCGCGCTCGACCACTGCCGACCACAGTCGGCCCGAGTAGTGAAGGTCCATCACCAACTGCGATCCGTTGATCGTGGCCTCGACCGTGGCGTCGAGAATCCACCGACCGTGCTGACGTCCGTCCCCTTCGGACCGCTCGAACCGAGCGTGACGCGGCGCATCGATGACCGTCCGAACCATCCGCAACTTCTTCGACCGGGCGAAGGGCCCGATGCGACCACGCAGTTCGACGTCCCACGCCTGATCGCCGGCCGATGTCGCGGAGTGAACCAGTCCCATCCACTGCGGATAGTCGGCGAGGTCGTCGACGAAGGAGAAGAGTCGATCGGGGTCGGCCAACGTGGCCAATTCGATGCGCAGGTCCATCGATCAGTCGATCGATCGACCGTTGTGTCGCGAGCGGAAAGCGTCGCGAAGCATCGGACCGGTGGCATCGAGCTGGCCACCCAGATCGTCGTCGGGATCGAAATGCGGAACCCACGACCCGGTGATGTCGCCGGTCTGGTCGGCTTCGGCCTGAGCCTGACGTTGTGACTCCTTGAGAATTGGGGTGACGGTTCGGGGCGCGG
>CAYNKE010000020.1:21071-22837 GCA_964397715.1 uncultured Bifidobacterium sp.
GGTCGGGGCCGGACCTGGAGCGGCCGTGGCCGCAACATCGTCGCCGTGCGATTCGACAACGACTCGCGTCTCGGAAGCCTCGGCGAAGAGGCTCGGCCGCGGGAGATCCTTCGCCCGCTCTCGCCGCGTCTTGGCCGGCCTGTCGGGAACGACGGTCAGGTTGGGCCGATCATCGGCGGCGGGCTTGAAGAGACGGGGCGCGCGTTCGCGACGGTCTTCGAACGACCAGCCGACCGGCGCGGTGAGTCGCTCGGCGTGAACGGCGCACAAAGCACCACGAGCGTCGTCGATCGGCTTGCCGTCGGGAACGTAACGATCGACCCAGAGCGTCATCGATCCCGATGCGCCTTCACTCATGCCGTACACCACGACGGTCGCCTGACCGCATCCGAGTCGCTCACAGGTGCGTCGCACGGGCGTCAGAGTACCGGTCGGATGTCGATCGGTCAGCGAACGGCCCGGACGAGCGGGACTGGACCCGGTGTTATCGTGCGGATCGACCTATGTCGACCTACGCAGACGGCCGCTCGGTGATCGACATCGATGCTCACATCCTCGAACCGGTCGGCTGGCTTCGCGGTTTCGCTCCGGCCGCTGTTCGGGACGAGATCCCCGAACTCGGTTCCGACGATCCGTCCTTCGCCCGACTGCTCGACGAGGCTCGAATCGATCACGAGCGGCGCAGCGTCGACCCGCACTTTCGCCTCCAAGCGGTCGAGCAGTTCATGACGATGGCCCGAAAGGGCTGGATGTCGCTCGGTGGCTGGGACCCCGAAGAGAGAACCATCGCGCTCGACGAGTTGGGCTTCTCCCACCAAGTCATCTTCCCCACCGGATCGTTCAACCAAGTCATGGCCACTCCGACACACCATCGTGCCGAGGCCGCCCGGGCGATGAACCGGGGGCTGCGAGAGTTCTGCGTCGACCCCCGCTTGCTCGCGACGGCCTACGTACCGTTCGAACACGGACCCGATGTGGCGATTCGGTTCGTCGAATCCGCGAGCCGTGATGGTGTCGGCGGACTGCTCGTCGACACCATTCCGTCGTCACGCCAGCGCTCGTTCACTCATCCCGACTTCGATCCGGTGTGGGCGCTCATCGAGGACGCTGGTCTCGCCATCTTCCTGCACGTCGGCGGCGACCAGGGCTACCGACCGGTTCCGAAGGCGTTCTTCGACAACGGCCGCGACATGGCCCACGTTCGCTCGGACGCGCCGGGCGACCCGCTGTCGTTCATGGGAATCGGCTACCCCGCCGAACTCTTTCTGGCGGCGATGGTCTATGACGGCGTATTCGAGAAGTTTCCGCGACTGCGAATCGGTGTCACCGAACTCGGAGCGACCTGGCTGCCCTCGTTCCTGCACTTCATCGACACCGGGTTCCGGTCGTTCCGGAACATCCAGGATCTCTCGCATCTCACCATGAAGCCGTCCGACTACGTGCGCCGTCACGTCGTGGTGAGCCCGTTCGCCGGCGAAGACGTGGGCTGGGTGATCGAACAGGTCGGTCCCGACATGGTTGCGTTCTCGTCCGATTATCCCCATCACGAAGGCACCGACGATCCGATCCGCCGATTCGAGGCCAGCATGACCGGTGTCGATGCCGAGACGCGCCAAGCCTTCTACGCCGGCAACGGGCGACGTTTGCTGGCGGCGGCGCTCGACTGACGAGCCCGGAACGAACAACCGCCCGGTCGTGACGACCGGGCGGCGACTGGTGGGCGATACCGGGCTCGAACCGATGACCTCCACGGTGTGAACGTGGCG
>CAYNKE010000021.1:0-3836 GCA_964397715.1 uncultured Bifidobacterium sp.
TCTCGACCCTCGTCGCCGCGGTGCAGGCCGCGGGCCTGGTCGAGACGCTGCAGGGTGAGGGCCCGTTCACGGTCTTCGCCCCGACGAACGCCGCTTTCGAGGCACTGCCGGCCGGATTGCTCGACAAACTTCTCCTCCCGGAGAACAAGGACCTGCTCGTGAAGATCCTCACGTACCACGTGGTCGCGGGGAAGGTCATGGCGGCCGACGTGACCGCTGGCGATGTCGCGAGCGTCGAGGGTCAGAACATCACTGTCACCACCAATGACGGCGGCGTGCAGGTCAACGGAGCCAATGTCGTAGCCGCCGACGTCGCGGCCAGCAACGGCGTGATCCATGTGATCGACGCCGTGATCCTGCCGCCCGACGTCGATCCCTCGGCTCTCTGATGTCGTGACGAGCGGCTTCGTGCCGATCCCTCGTGCCAGACTCGTTCTGTGGCGGGGTGTGATCTGTGCGAGGCCGCTCGACTCACGGAGTGGTTCCACGAGGACGATCTGTGTTGGATCGCCGAATGCGAGGTCTGCAGCGTCCCAATGGTCGTGTGGCGCTCGCACGGCCCGAACCCTCCTGACGAGGTCAAGGAGCGTCTTCACGACGCACTTCGAGCTGTGGTCGCTCGCTTGTTCGTCGACGAGATCTACATCGACGACAACATGCGCAACATCCCCGATCACTACCACGCGCATGCTCGCGGAAAGGGCAAGTGGGGGATGCAGCCGCTCGAGCGGCGGGCGTCCCCGCTGGCCGAATAGGGTTCGGGAATGCTGTCGCCCGGGAAGAAGGCCCCTTCGTTCGCGCTCCTCGACCAGGACGGCAACACGGTGAAGTTGTCGTCGTTCGCGGGACGTCGAGTCCTCGTGTACTTCTATCCGAAGGCCGACACGCCCGGGTGCACCCAGCAGTCGTGCGGTCTCCGTGATGTCGTCAAGAAAATCGGTGACACCGCGATCGTCGGTATTTCACCGGACACGCCAGCCAAACAGAAGAAGTTCGCCGACAAATTCGACTTGCCGTTTCCCTTGCTGGCCGACACCGAGCACGTCGTGGCCGAGAAGTACTTCGTGTGGAAAGAGAAGTCCATGTACGGCCGCAAGTACATGGGAATCGAGCGTTCGGCTTTCCTCGTCGGCGTCGACGGCAAGATCGAGCACGCCTGGTACAAGGTGTCGCCCAAGGACACGCCCACGAACCTTCTGGCGGCCCTGCGGTGAACTCGTTGCCGCGGCCGATCGATGTCCTTCCTCATCGCCCACCCTTCCTGTTCGTCGACGAAGTCACGTCCCTCGAAGCTGGTCGAGCGGCATCGGGCCTGTGGCGCTTGAGTGGTGACGAGTGGTTCTTCCCGGGCCACTTCCCGGGACGCCCCACGCTGCCTGGTGTTCTCATGTGTGAAGCGATCGCCCAACTCGGTGCGATCGCGGTGCTGACGTCACCTGATCACGCCGGTCGCTTACCGCTCTTCGGCGGTCTCGACGCCGCGCGTTTTCGGCGTCAGGTCGTGCCGGGTGACGAACTCGTTCTCGAGGTCGAACTCGGTCGGATGTCGTCTCGTGCCGGAAAGGGCAGTGGACGGGCGTCGGTGGGTGGCCAGACCGCCTGTGAATGCGAGTTGATGTTCGTTCTGGTGTGATGGGCCGGAGGCTCGGGTCAGGCCGGAGCCAGAACGATCGATCCGTTGTGGCCGCCGAAGCCGAAGTTGTTGGAGAGGGTCGGTCCCGGAGTCCACGGACGCGCCGACCCGATCACGAGGTCGATGTCCATCTCCGGATCGACGGTCGTGGTCCCCGCGGTCGGAGGGATCAGTCGGTGTTCGAAAGCGAGAAGCACCGAGGCCGCTTCGAGCGCACCGGCGGCGCCGAGCGCGTGGCCGGTGACGCCCTTGATGCTCGTCATCGGCGGTCGGCGACTGCCGAAGAGCGAAGCCACGGCCGCCGCCTCGGCCGCGTCGTTGAGCGGGGTCGAAGTCCCGTGCGCATTGACATGGACGATGTCGGACGCCGACAGATCGGCATCGGCCAGCGCGAGTTTCATGCAGGCGATCGCTCCACGGCCTCCGGGTGAAGGAGCGGTGATGTGATGGGCATCGGCATTGCTGGCCGAACCGATGATCTCGCCGAGGATCGCGGCTCCGCGCCCGACGGCGTGGTTCCATTCCTCGAGCACGAAGATCGCGGATCCTTCACCCATGACGAACCCGTCGCGCTCGACGTCGAATGGCCGACTGTTTCCCGACGTCGAGAGTGCCGTCATGTTGCCGAAACCGGCGATCGAGACCGGTGTGGCCGCCGACTCGCTCCCTCCGCTGATCATCGCGTCGCACCGGCCCATGGCGATGAGGCGGGCTGCATAGCCGAGAGCGTGCGTGGACGCGGCGCAGGCCGTGCACACCGTTTCATTCGGACCCTGCAATCCGTAGCGCATCGAGATCGCGGCACCGGTCGCGTTGGCCATCATCATCGGAACCAGGAAGGGTGAGACTCGTCGTTCGCCCTTCTCGACCAGGACTCTGACTTGTTCTTCGAGGGTGTTGAGTCCGCCGATTCCGGTGCCGACGACGACGCCGAATCGCTCGGGATCGACACCGACGTCACCGGCTTGGGCGAAGGCCTCGGCGGCCGCGGCCAACCCGAACTGCTCGACACGGTCCGCGCGACGAGCCTCTTTGGGGTTGGCGAAGTACGGCGAAGGATCCCAATCGGCAATCGCCGTGGTGCGAGCACCCGAGAGGCCGGGTCCGAGAAGCCCGTTCCAGAACGCGTCGCGACCGACTCCACACGGCGCAACCACGCCGAGGCCAGTGACGGCGACGCGCCGTCCGAGCATCAGAGTTTGCCGACGATCAGGTTGTACGCCTGACCGACGGTCTTGACGCCTTCGATCTCTTCTTCGGGAACTTCGATGTCGAACTCTTCTTCGAGGGCCATCACGAGTTCGACGAGGTCGAGGCTGTCGGCCTCCAGATCGTCGCCGAAACTGGCTTCGGGCACGACTTTGTCGGCATCGACGCTCAACACGTCGACAGCGCACTTGCGGAAGCGGGCGAAGAGTTCTTGGTCCATGGTGTCCTCCAGGTGGGTGGTGATCATCGTAAACGGCGCGAACCGAGCCGCGAGGACTCGCGCCGGGTCAGTGGCCCATTCCGAGTCCGCCGTCGACCGGTATGACGGCCCCGGTCACGTACGCCGCGGCATCGGACGCCACGAAAGCGATGACCGCGGCGATCTCCTCGGGTGTGGCCATCCGCCCGAGCGGCACGGCGGCGGTGAGTGCGGTCTGCCTCTCGGGCGGTAGGGCGGCGATCATGTCGGTCAGAACCGGACCGGGCGCCACCACGTTGGCGGTGATCGAGCGCGAGCCGAGCTCGCGCGCCAGGCTGCGCGCCAAGCCCACCAGGCCGGCCTTGGATGCCGCATAGTTCGCCTGTCCGGCCGAACCCAGGAGGCCCACGACGCTCGAGACGAAGATGAGTCGGCCGCGACGAGCGCGGAGCATCCCTTGGGATGCGCGCTTGGCGACTCGATACGCCGCGGTGAGATTCGCGTCGATCACGGACGTGAAGTCGGCCTCGCTCATTCGCAGCAGCAAGCCGTCCTTGGTGACTCCGGCATTCGAGACCAGGATCTCGACCGGGCCGAACTTCTCTTCGACCGTGGAGAACGCGGCATCGACGTCGGTCGACGAGGTCACATCGCACTTCACTCCGAAGAGATCGCTCGGTGGTGCCGACGAGTTGTACGTGACGGCCACGCGGTCGCCGAGAGCGGCGAAGTGTCGGGCGGTGGCGAGGCCGATGCCACGGGATCCTCCGGTGACCAAGACGACGCGACTCATGC
>CAYNKE010000021.1:3936-17995 GCA_964397715.1 uncultured Bifidobacterium sp.
ACGGCTCGCCGGAAGACCTCCTTGCCTTCCATGTTGATGGTGCCGCCGACCTCGGCCCACAGGATCGGACCGGCGGAACCGTCGGCGTCGATGTCCCACGCGACCAACTCGCCCGCACCTTCGCAGGCCTTCACGATCACCGCACCGGCGCCGTCGCCGAAGAGCACCGCGGTGTTGCGATCGGTCCAGTCGGTGATTCGCGACAACGAATCGGCACCGATCACCAGGATCGTGTCGAGACCCATGGCGATCATTCCGTGAGCGGCCACCAGTCCGTAGACGAATCCGCTGCACGCCGAGTTCAGTTCGAAGACGCCGCAACGGAGGCCGAGGGCGTCCTGCACGGCCGCCGAATTGCCCCACTGCTTGTCGGGCGTCGTGGTCGCGAGGATGATGGCTCCGATGGATGACGGATCGACGCCGGACTTCGCGATGGCTCGGCGACCCGCATTGACGGCCATCGTGATGGTCGATCCCCCCACGTGGCGCTCGTGAATTCCGGAGCGTTCGACGATCCAGTCGTGACTGGTGTCGACCATTTTTTCGAGATCGTGGTTGGTCAACACCTTCTCCGGGAGGTCGGTTCCCCAGCCGACGATCGTGGCGCCTCGCGCGGAGCTGGGTGTGAGCGGCATGTCAGAGCGTCCGCAACCAGGCGATCGGTTGACGGGCCGTCACGCGCTCGGAGTCGACGGCGATGAAAGCCTGGAGGACTCCGGAGAACGCCGAGCGGACCTCGGTGTCACCGACGTGGCCGATCACGGTGCCGACGTCGACGCGAGTGCCGGCGCCAACTCCGGCAACGGGCGAGAAGACCCCCGCGGAGGGACTGACCACGAGACGTTCGGTCGCGAAGAGATGCTCGCCTTCGAGTTGGGCGGCTCCGGTTGGCGAAGCGGCGTTGACCCATTCGATGAATTTGTCGAGATCGTCAGGTGTGGCGACCGAGATCGTGCGGGCCGATTCCAGGGTCCGTTTGGCCATACCGGTGAGAACCCCGCCGGGTCCGAGTTCGGCGATGTCGGTGACTCCGAGTTCGCCGAGGGTCAAAAGGCAGTGCTTCCAGCGGACCGGGCTCGACAGCTGAGCCGACAGGAGCCCCGCCCATTCGTCGCCCGATGCGTGGGCCATCGCGTCCACGTTGCTGACCACCGGTACATCGGTGTCTCGTGGAGATGCATCGGCAATGGCCTGACGCAGGCGATCGCGAGCCGGAGTCATGAATGGGGTGTGGAACGCGCCGGCCACCTGAAGTGCCATCGCCTTCTTCGCCCCGAGTTCTTTGGCGATCGAAGACGCGGCGGTGACGCCGTCGGGCGAACCAGCGATGACGACCTGTCCAGGTGCGTTGAAGTTGGCCACCCAGACGTCGGCATCGGCGCGACGACAGGCGACTTCGACCACTTCGTCGTCGAGGCCGAGGATCGCCGCCATGGTGCCGGGGTTCTGTCGTCCCGCTTCGTGCATGGCCGCGGCACGTTCGCTCACCAGACGGACGCCGTCGTCGAATGCCAGAGCTCCGGCGGCGGCCAACGCCGTGTACTCGCCGAGGCTGTGGCCGGCGCAGAAACTCGACTCGACTCCGAGGCGTTCGACGGCGTCGAGGACCATCAGGCTCGAGACGAAGGTGGTGAGTTGGGCGTTGCGGGTGTCGCGAAGTTCGTCGGCATCGGCGTCGAGTAGAAGATGTCCGACATCGCGTCCGGCGATCTCGGATGCTTCGCCGACGAGTTCCCAACTCTCGTGATCGACCCACGGACGACCCATGCCCGGCCGTTGCGAACCCTGGCCGGGAAAGGTGAAGGCGAGCACGATCGAACGATAATCGGCGCGTTGGAGGTCGCCCCGACTACCACCAGGTAACCTCGCTCCCACGCCCCGGTAGCCCAACGGCAGAGGCAGCGGCTTCAAACTCCGTACGGTGTGGGTTCGAATCCCACCCGGGGCACCACTCGCTGGCCATCCGACCGCCCGGGACAGGGGTCTTCGTAGACTCCGCCCATGGGCCAGCGCATGATCGAACGTCGTCTGCGTGAGACGACCGACCGCTTGCGTCGCCTGCGCGAAGAGCTCCAAATCGTCGACGAGCAGTTGGCTCACCTCAGCGATGAAGCCGACGATCTCGGACTGCGGGCCCTCGTTTCCGAGACACCCGGCTCGACGTCGGAGTACCGAGAAGCTCGTCGTCATGCCGATGCCATGCGGACTCATCGCGCCGAAGTGGCGTCGGGAATCGCCGAACTCGAGTCACGCCAGGATCAACTCCTCGAGAAACTCGCCCGGGGCTGACGTCCCAGGCCGGTTTTCGGGACACCTCCCTCGCCGGCCCACGCCCGTCGGGGTGTCATTTGGTTGAATGAGTTCGTGAGCATCCGTGTCGTCATCGCCGAGGACGAGGCCATCATTCGCCTCGATCTGAAGGAGACCCTGGAAGAAGAGGGGTACGACGTGATCGGCGAGACCGGTCGGGGAGATCAGGCGCTCGATCTGATCCGATCGCTTCGGCCCGATCTGGCGATCCTCGACGTCAAGATGCCGGGAATGGACGGCCTCGAGGTGGCGCGGCACATCGCGGCCGAGAGAATCTGCGGCGTCCTCGTCCTCACCGCGTTCAGCCAGCGTGAGATCGTCGAGCAGGCTCGTGACGCCGGCGCTCTCGCGTACCTTGTCAAGCCGTACCAGAAGAGCGATCTCATTCCGGCCATCGAAGTCGCCATCGGTCGGTTCCGCGAACTGCAGACTCTGTCGGGTCACGTCGACGCCCTCGGTGAGCAGCTCGAAGCTCGCAAGATCATCGATCGCGCCAAGGGGCGGCTGATCGACGAGTTCGGATTCAAGGAACAGGACGCTTTCGCGTTCATCCAACGCACCGCTATGAAGGATCGCTCGCGGATGCGCGACGTCGCCGAGAAGATCTTGTCGGGTGAAGTGACTCCGTGACCGGCGCGCGGCCGACACTTCTCCTCCTCGACGGCAACTCGCTCACGTATCGGGCCTTTTTCGGCCTGCCGACCGACATGGTGACCGCCAGTGGTCAGGTGACCAACGCAGTTTTCGGGTTCACGTCGATGCTCGTCACGATGTTGAAGGATCACAAGCCGAGCGGTCTGGTGGTCGCATTCGATCGCTCCGAGCCGACCTTCCGTCACGAAGCCGAGCCGCGGTACAAAGCCCAACGCGAGTCGGCTCCGGAAATACTGCGACAGCAACTCGGCATCGTGCGCCAACTCCTCTCGGCGCTCGGTGTTCCTGCCGTCGAGTTGGCGGGCTTCGAAGCCGACGACATCATCGCGACGATCGCCGATCGTGCGGTCGACGGAGGTTTCGACGTCGTCATCGTCACCGGCGATCGCGACAGCTATCAACTGGTGCGCGATCCTCACGTGCGCGTCCTGTACAACCGCCGCGGTGTGACCGACTACGTGCTCTACGACGAAGCCGGCATCCTGGAAAAGACTGGCGTGACTCCCGCGCAGTACCCCACCTACGCGGCGTTGCGCGGTGACCCCAGCGACAACCTGCCGGGAGTGCCCGGAGTGGGGGAGAAGACGGCGGCCAAACTCGTGTCGACCTACGGAACCCTCGACGGCATCTTCGCGCACTCGGCCGATCAGACACCCAAGTTGCGAGCATCCCTCGAGGAGAACGAATCGGTCGCTCGGCACAACGAGTTCCTGATGAAGCTGCGCCATGATGCTCCGGTCGATCTGGCCCTCGCCGACGTTCACATCACTCCCGACGAAGCCGAAGTCCGAAAACTCTTCGACTTCCTCGAGTTCAAGACGATGTGGAATCGAATGCGCGACGCTCTCCAGGCGGTCGGCGTCGACACCTCCGGGACGGAGTCGTCGAAGACCGAGGACTCGGGGCCGTCGGTCGACGTCTCGTTCGTCGAAGCTGGCACGACCGACGAGGTCGTCGCCTTTCTCGTGCGCAACCCGATCGTGAACGTCGCCGGTTCGTGGAGCGGTGAACCGGGAAGGTCGTCGTTGCTCGGCCTCGCGCTGTCGGCCGACTCGAACCTGTGGGTCGATGTCCGCTTCGCGATGGACTCGGCAGTGGTCGCCGCATTGGCGGACCACCTTGTTCGCGGTCACGACATCAAGTCGTTGATGCGGTCGGGACTCGCCTTCGGACTCGACTTGTCGAACCTCGTTCTCGACACTGCGATCGGTGCGTATCTGCTCGAACCCGGTTCGAGCGACTACTCGATCGAACGCCTCCTTCTCGATCGCCTCGGAGTTCGCCTTCCCGAAGTCGGGGCACCCACGGGCCAGCTCGACCTCGACGGCACCGGGAGCAGTCCGGCCCAACTCGCGGTCGCCTGTGCCGCGGGAGTGGGGGTGCTCGCCGAGGCTCTCGAAGAGAGTCTCGACGCGCAAGGCCTGCGTCGCCTGTACGACGACGTCGAGAATCCGCTCGTTCGGGTGTTGGCGAAGATGGAGCACGTCGGAATCGGCGTCGACGTCGACCGACTGCGGGAGATCGGTCGTCGCCTCACGGCCGAAGCCGAGCGCCTCGGCGCGCAGTTGCAGGATCTGGCCGGAGGGCCCTTCAACCCGAACTCTCCGGCCCAACTCGGACGCATCCTGTTCGAGCAGCGTGGTTTGACGCCTCCGAAGAAGACGAAGACCGGTTACTCCACCGATGCCGCAACTCTCGAGAAGCTGCGCGATGAATGGCCGGAATTCATCGACACATTGCTGAAGTACCGCGAATTCGAGAAGTTGCGAGGCACGTACGGCGAGGGTCTCGTGGCCGAAGTCGCCGAGGACGGTCGAATCCACGCGACGTTCAACCAGACGGTGGCGCGAACCGGACGGCTGTCGAGCGATCATCCGAATCTCCACAACATCCCCGTCCGCTCCGACGAGGGACGGGTCTTCCGTGAAGCGTTCGTTCCGGCTCCGGGTTGCTCGCTCCTCGTGGCCGACTACAACCAGATCGAACTGCGCTGCATCGCTCATCTCGCTGACGATCCCGGACTGATCGACGCGTTTCGAACCGGCCGAGACGTCCATCGCGCCACTGCCGCGCAGGTGTTCGGCGTGGCCGAGAAGGACGTCGACTACGAACAGCGCTCGAAGGCCAAGATGGTGTCGTACGGACTCGCCTACGGAATGGAAGCCTTCGGCCTCGCCCAGCGACTCGCCATCCCGGTGGGAGAAGCGTCCGAGATCCTCGACGCGTATTTCGCGGCTTTCCCCAATGTTCGCGACTACATGGATCGCACGGTGGCCGAGGCCCGTCAGCGCGGTTACACCGAGACGCTCTTCGGCAGACGTCGTCCGATTCCCGAATTGCTGAACGACAATTTCCGGATCCGTCAAGCCGGTGAACGCCAGGCGATGAATGCCGGCATCCAGGGACTGGCCGCCGACATTTTCAAGGTTGCGCTCGTGCGTATCGATCGCGCTCTCGAGGACGCCGGCGTGCGGAGCCGTCTCGTGCTCCAGGTCCACGACGAAGTGATCGTCGAAGTTCCCGAGACCGAACGCGACGAGGTCGGCCCGATCGTCCTCGGACTCATGGAGGGCGCCGCAGAGTTGAGCGTGCCCCTGGCCGTGAATTCGGCGTGGGGCGAATCGTGGGCGGCGGCCAAGGGGTGACCCACTGGTTCGAGCCGCTCGCCGATCACATGGGACCGGCGTACTTGCGGTACTCGTTCACGAAGGGCACGAAGCAGGAGATCGACTTCTTGTGGTCGGCTCTCGGCCTGGAGCCAGGCTCCCGAGTCCTCGACGTGGGATGTGGTCCGGGTCGTCACGCGCTCGAATTGGGTCGACGGGGTGCGATCGTCCACGGTGTCGACATCTCCGACACCTTCGTCGCTCTGGGTCGAGAAGCCGCGGCCGCCGAAGGGCTCGTTCACGTCTCGTTCGAGCGGCGTGATGCCCGTGACCTGCGCGAGGTGTCATCGGGGCGCTACGACGCCGTCGTGTGTCTGTGCCAGGGGGCGTTCGGCTTGATGACCGCCGACGGCGACGACCGAAGCGTGGTGGAAGGACTCGTGCACCAGGTCGGGCCGGATGGGACGATCGCGCTGTCGGCGTTCAACGCGTACTTCGCGGTTCGCTACCACGTCGACTCGACGTTCGACGCGGCGACCGGGGTGAGTCACGAGGTCACCGAGATCAGGTCTCCGAACGGCGAATCGCGGACCGCCGACCTTTGGACGGGGTGCTACACCCCGCGCGAACTACGCCTGCTCCTGGCTTCGGCCGGGGCCGATGTCGTCGACATTTGGTCGGTCGAACCCGGCGACTACGGCCGGCGTCCACCGGACACCGAACACCCCGAGTTCCTCGCCCTGGCCCGCCGTCGGTCGACGCCGGTATCCTGACCAGGTTCCCCCGGGAACGGGCTCCGGCCCTGTCCATGTCCCTACTACGTCCCTGTCCGAAAGCGATTCTCCCTTGTCCGATCTCCTCACCTCCTCCAGCCCGATGGGCACCTACGACACCGATGGCAACTACACGCCGCGGAAAGTCACCGAAAACGACCTCGACAAGCCCTTCAGCGAAGCGATCGAGGGAACTCTGGTCGACGTGGAGGACGGCCAGGTCGTGCACGGCACGGTCGTCAAGATCGACAAGGACGAGGTCCTTCTCGACATCGGTTACAAGAGCGAGGGTGTCATCCCGTCGCGAGAGCTGAGCATCCGCAACGATGTCGACCCCGGCGAGATCGTCAAGCTCGGCGAGCAGGTCGAGGCCCTCGTCCTGCAGAAGGAAGACAAGGAAGGCCGCCTCATCCTCTCCAAGAAGCGCGCTCAGTACGAGCGGGCGTGGGGCAACATCGAGAAGAAGAAGGAAGCCGACGAGATGGTCGAAGGCCTCGTGATCGAGGTCGTCAAGGGTGGTCTCATCGTCGACATCGGTCTGCGCGGCTTCTTGCCGGCATCGCTCGTCGAACTGCGCCGCGTGCGCGACCTCCAGCCGTACGTCGGCAAGGTCCTGCAGGCCAAGATCATCGAACTCGACAAGAACCGCAACAACGTCGTGCTGTCCCGCCGTGCATACCTCGAAGAGACGCAGAAGGAGGCCCGTGACGGTTTCCTCTCCAACCTCAAGGTTGGTGACGTTCGCGACGGTGTCGTGTCGAGCGTCGTGGCGTTCGGTGCGTTCGTCGACCTCGGAGGCATGGATGGCCTCATTCACGTGAGCGAGTTGTCGTGGAATCACGTCGACCACCCGGGTTCCGAGGTCGCCGTGGGCGACAAGGTGACCGTCAAGGTGCTCGACATCGATTACGACCGCGAGCGCATCAGCCTGTCCCGCAAGCAGACGCAGAAGGACCCCTGGGAAGTCTTCGCGTCGTCACACGAGGTGGGCCAGTTGGTGTACGGCCGGGTCACGAAGTTGGTCCCGTTCGGAAGTTTCGTTCAGGTGGGCGAGGGCATCGAAGGCCTCGTGCACATCTCCGAGATGAGCACGCAGCACGTCGATGCCCCCGAGCAGGTGGTCACGCCCGGAGAAGAGTTGTGGGTCAAGATCATCGATCTCGATCTCGGACGTCGCCGTATCAGCCTGAGCATCAAGCAGGCCGCCGAGGGAGGAGAGCTTGCCGAGGAGTATCGCAAGCACTTCGAAGTCGACGAACACGGCAACTGGACCGCAGGCGCGGACGACGCGTCACGCGAGGCCACCTGGGCCGAGTACTACGGCGACAATCCGGCTCCGACCGAAGCCTGAGTCACTCGAGTTCGATCAGACCCAGTCGAAGCGCCTTGATCAGCGCTTGCGTCTTGTCGTTCACGCTCAACTTGTCGTAAATCGACGCCAGGTGATTCTTCACCGTGCGCGCACTGATGAAGAGTTCGTTGGCGATCGCGGCGTTGTCCCGCCCACGGGCGACGAGTCGCATCACTTCGGTCTCGCGCACTGACAAGGGTCCATGGTCGGTCATGGCTACTCGCCGATCGGGCGCCACGCCCACCATGTCCTGCGACACGGCCACGTCGCCGGCCGCGACGCGCCGCACGATGCTCAACAATTCCTCGAACGGCGAACTCTTGGTGCAGTAGCCGAGGGCTCCGGATCGCAGCGCGTCGTCGAGCACTCGCGGATCCGAGTGCATCGTGAGGACCACGATTCGGGCTCGGGAGTCGGCCTCGAGGATCGCCCGGGTCGCCGAGATCCCGTCCAACTCTGGCATCGACACGTCCATGATGGTGACGATCGGCTGGAGACGCAGGACGTGCGAGACGGCCTGCTGGCCGTCGGAAGCCTCGCCGATGACGGAGATTTCGGACGCCTCGAGACAAGCCCGGAGGGCGTCGCGGAACATCTGATGATCATCGGCCAAGACGACCGTGACCTTCTGTGACGGCGAGGATCCGGACATGTTCTTTCGTGTCGAACGGTAGTGCCGTCCGCGCGGGAGGGCTACGGGGCAATAGCGTCGTCTTCATGATCCTGGTCGGACTCACCGGTGGAATCGGATCGGGCAAGAGCACGGTCTCCGAGATGCTCGCCTCGCGAGGTGCCGTGATCGTCGATGCCGACCAGATCGTTCGCGACGTCCAGCGCCCGGGTTCTCCGGTTCTGGCCGCCCTCGCCGAGGCCTTCGGAGATTCGGTGATCGGCTCCGATGGTGAGCTCGACCGCCCGGCGGTGGCCGCCATCGTGTTCGCCGACCCGGAGGCATTGAAGAAGATCAACGCGATCGTTCATCCGGCCGTCGGTAAGGAGATGAACGATCGGATCCTGGCCCAGCGGGCCACGACCAACGTGGTCGTTCTCGACATTCCTCTGTTGACGGAGAATCCCCGCGAGGGCTTGCAAGGCAAGATTGTTGTCGACGTGCCGGTCGAGACCCAGGTGACGCGGCTCGTGGCGAACCGCGGATTCAGCGAGGACGACGCTCGGGCGCGAATCGCCCGTCAGGCGTCGCGGGAGGACAGGCTGAAAGGTGCCGACTTCGTCGTCGACAACAGCGGCGACCTGAACTCGCTCGTCGGGCAGATCGAGCGTCTCTGGACCTGGTTGCAGTCGCTGCCTCAACTGCCTGCCGATTACGAACCTCCGCGACCGAAGAAGTCGGAATGACCGAGGCACATCGCTTCGAGGTCGTGTCGGAGTTCCAACCCGCGGGTGATCAGCCGACCGCCATCGCCAAGTTGTCGGAGGGAGTCGAGAAGGGGCTGCGTTTCCAGACACTGCTCGGAATCACCGGCTCCGGCAAGAGCGCCACCATCGCCTGGACGATCGAGCGAACTCAGCGACCGACCCTCATCCTCGCCCCGAACAAGAGTCTGGCCGCCCAGCTCGCTCAGGAGATGCGGGAGTTCTTCCCGAACAATCGGGTCGAGTACTTCGTGAGTTATTACGACTACTACCAGCCCGAGGCCTACATCCCGTCGAGCGACACCTTCATCGAGAAGGACTCGTCGATCAACGACGACATCGATCGCCTCCGGCATTCGGCCACCGCCGCGTTGCTGACCCGCCGAGACACGATCGTCGTGGCGTCGGTGTCGTGTATCTACGGCATGGGCGACCCGGACGAGTACCGAGGGCAGCTTCTCGAGTTGCACGTCGGGGTCGACTACGACATGCGAAGCATCCTGAGGCGGCTGGTCGATCTCCAGTACGACCGGAACGACATGACGCTCGGCCGCGGCAAGTTCCGCGTCCGGGGTGACACGATCGAGGTTCATCCGGCGTACGAGGAGTCGGTACTCCGTGTCGAGATGTTCGGCGACACGATCGACCGCCTCACGATGATCGACCCGGTGACTGGCGAGAGCCTTCGCGACCTGACCGAGGTGACCGTCTTCCCGGCAACCCACTACGTCGCTGGTGATGAGCGCATGCGGCGTGCCGTCCTCGGGATCGAGGCCGAACTGCAGGAACGTCTCGCGGTCTTCGAGAAAGAAGGCAAGCTGCTCGAAGCCCAGCGCCTCCGGATGCGAACCCAGCACGACCTCGAGATGATCCAGGAAGTCGGTTATTGCAACGGAATCGAGAACTACTCGATGCACATCGACGGGCGTCGACCCGGGGAGCCTCCCTTCACCCTTCTCGACTATTTCCCGGACGACTATCTGCTGGTCGTCGACGAGAGTCACGTCGCGGTGCCCCAGTTGCACGGGCAGTTCGCCGGTGACCGCAGTCGAAAGGACGTACTCGTCGAGCACGGATTCCGCCTCCCGAGCGCGCGAGACAATCGGCCGCTTCGCTTCGAAGAGGTTCTGGGTCGCCTGAATCAGTGCGTCTTCTTGTCGGCGACTCCCGGCCCGTACGAACTCAAGGAATCCGAGCAGATCGTCGAACAGATCGTTCGGCCGACGGGCTTGGTCGATCCCGAGGTGGTGGTCAAGCCCACCAAGGGCCAGATCGACGACTTGATCGAACAAGTGGAGAAGCGGGTGACGATGGGCGACCGTGTTCTGGTCACCACGCTCACCAAGAAGATGGCCGAGGACCTCACCGACTACCTGCTCGAACAGGGCATGCGAGTGCGGTATCTGCACAGCAACATCGACACCATCCAACGCATCGAGATCCTGAGGTCGCTGCGTCTCGGGGAGTTCGACGTCCTGGTCGGAATCAACCTGCTCCGGGAGGGCCTCGACCTTCCGGAAGTGAGCCTGGTCGCGATCCTCGACGCGGACAAGGAAGGATTCCTGCGCTCCGAGACCTCGCTCATCCAGATGATCGGTCGCGCCGCCCGCAACGTGGACGGACAGGTCATCATGTACGCCGACCAGATGACGCCGTCCATGAAACGCGCCATCGAAGAGACGAATCGGCGTCGCGGCAAGCAGGTCGCGTACAACGTCGAGCACGGCATCAATCCGCAGACGATTCGCAAGGCCGTCGGCGACATCTTGTCGATCCTGCGTCCCGACGGCGACGGGTCGGCGCCCGTACCGGGCAAGGATCGCCGACGACAGCGGGAACGCGACAAGGTTCAGCGAGAGTTGCGCACGCTTCCCCAGCAGGAATTGGCCCGATTGATCCAGACACTCGAGGACGAGATGCACGAGGCCGCCGCCGATCTGAAGTTCGAGTATGCGGCACGCCTGCGTGACGAAATCAACGAATTGCGTCGGGAACTGAAGGACGCCGGCTGAACCTGCCACCGAGACGATCGGTAATGTCGGCGACGTGTCGGATCGGCTGATCGTCAGAGGTGCTCGCGAGCACAATCTCAAGAACCTGAGCGTCGATCTCCCGCGCGACAAGATGATCGTGTTCACGGGGTTGTCGGGAAGCGGCAAGTCGTCGCTGGCCTTCGACACGATCTATGCCGAGGGTCAGCGACGGTACGTCGAGTCCCTGAGTGCCTATGCGCGTCAGTTCCTCGGCCAGGTCGACAAGCCGGATGTCGACGTGATCGAAGGCCTGTCTCCGGCGATCTCGATCGACCAGAAGTCGGCCAGTCGGAATCCGCGTTCGACCGTGGGAACGATCACCGAGGTGTACGACTACCTGCGCCTGCTCTACGCCCGCATCGGCGTTCAGCACTGCCCGAAGGACGGAACTCGACTCGCTCGGCAGACGCCGCAGCAGATCGTGGACCGAATCATGACGCTGCCCGAAGGAACTCGCTTCCAGGTGCTCTCGCCGGTCGTCAGGGGTCGCAAAGGCGAGTACGAGACCCTGTTGAACGACATCGCCGGTCAAGGTTTCGTCCGGGCGCGGATCGACGGTGACGTGGTCGACATCAACGAATTCCTGAAGTCCGAGCAGAAATTGGCTCGCTACGAGAATCACACGATCGAAATCGTCGTCGACCGTCTCGTTCGTCGCGACAATATTCAACGTCGTTTGACCGACAGTCTCGAGACCGCCTTGCGACTCTCCGAAGGCGTCGCCGAGGTCGAACTGGTGGGGGACGGCAAGACCGACGACGAGACGCTCACCTTCTCCCAGCACCTCGCCTGCCCGAAATGCGGAACTTCTTTCGACGAACCGGCCCCCCGGAATTTCTCCTTCAACTCGCCCTACGGAGCGTGCGAGACCTGCGACGGGCTCGGAACCACTTTCGAAGTGGACGCCGACCTCGTCATTCCCGACGGCGACCTGGCTCTCAGCGAGGGAGCGATCGCCCCGTGGCGCAGCGCTCACACCGGGTTCTTCCAACGCATCCTCGAGTCGGTGGCCGCCGACAACAAGATCGACATGGAAAAACCCTGGAACAAGCTGAGCGCCAAAGCGCAGAAGATCGTCCTGAACGGTCTTCCGGGGACGATCACGGTCCGTTTCAAGAACCGCTACGGGCGGCAGCGGCAGTTCAACACGACGTTCGAGGGTGTCATCCCATGGATCAAGCGGCGTCACGAGAGTGCCGAGAGCGATTGGAGCCGCGAGCAATACGAGGGCTACATGCGAGAGGTGCCGTGCACCGCGTGTGACGGAGCTCGTCTCAAACCGTCGACGCTCGCCGTAACGGTGAACGGCAAGAACATCTCGGAAGTCTGCGAGATGCCGATCGGAGACTCGTCGCTATTCCTTGCCGGACTGGAGTTGTCCGACCGTGATCGCATGATCGCCGAGCGTGTCGTGAAGGAGATCAATGCCCGCCTCGGCTTCCTGCTCGACGTCGGCCTCGACTACCTGACACTCGGTCGCTCGGCTGGGACTCTGGCCGGAGGCGAGGCCCAGCGCATTCGTCTGGCGAGTCAGATCGGATCGGGACTCGTGGGCACGCTGTACGTGCTCGACGAGCCGTCGATCGGACTCCATCAGCGAGACAATCGGCGCCTCATCGACACTCTCCTTCGACTCCGCGACCTCGGAAACACCGTCTTGATCGTCGAGCACGACGAGGAGACCATTCGCGAGAGCGATTGGATCGTGGACATCGGCCCGGGCGCCGGGGAGCACGGCGGGGAAGTCGTCTACAGCGGTCCAGTGAAGGGAATCGTCAAGGTCAAGGAGTCGGTGACCGGCCAGTATCTGGCCGGCAAGCGCTCGGTTCCGGTGCCGGCCACCCGCCGATCACCGGGGTCGCAGTGGATCGAGGTCGTGGGCGCTCGCGAGCACAACCTTCAGAACATCGACGTGAAGATTCCGCTCGGTTGCTTCGTGACGGTCACCGGCGTGTCGGGCAGCGGAAAGAGCACACTCGTGCGCGACATTCTCCTGCCGGTCCTGATGCAGAAGATCTACAAGTCGAAAGATCCGGCCGGTCGACACAAGAAGATCGTCGGTATCGAACACCTCGACAAGGTGATCGACATGGATCAATCGCCGATCGGCCGTACGCCGCGCTCCAATCCCGCCACCTACACCGGAGTCTTCGACGGCATCCGCAAGTTGTTCGCAACCACCGCCGAAGCGAAAGTTCGCGGTTACCAGCCTGGACGGTTCTCGTTCAACGTCCAGGGCGGACGGTGCGAGGCCTGCTCGGGCGACGGCACGATCAAGATCGAGATGCACTTCCTCCCCGACGTCTACGTACCGTGCGAGGTCTGCAAGGGCGCGCGATACAACCGCGACACCCTCGACATCGTCTTCAAGGGTAAGAGCATCGCCGATGTCCTCGACATGCCGATCAGCGAAGCGGTCGACTTCTTCGCCAACCAACCGGCGATCGCTCGGCACATGCAGACGCTGGTCGACGTCGGTCTCGGCTACGTGCGACTCGGCCAGTCGGCGCCGACCCTGTCGGGCGGCGA
This sequence comes from uncultured Bifidobacterium sp., assembly GCA_964397715.1. GTDB lineage: Bacteria > Actinomycetota > Acidimicrobiia > Acidimicrobiales > Ilumatobacteraceae > Casp-actino8. The sequence goes on from CAYNKE010000021.1 coordinate 17,567, forward strand.
GGCCCAGCGTGTGAAGTTGGCGACCGAACTCGCCAAGCGCAGCACCGGCCACACCATCTATCTCCTCGACGAACCGACCACGGGTCTGCACTTCGAGGACGTTCGTCGACTCCTCACCGTCCTGTCTCGGCTGGTCGACCAGGGAAACACCGTGCTCGTCATCGAGCACAACCTCGATGTGATCAAGACGGCCGATTGGGTGATCGATCTCGGGCCCGAGGGCGGCCGGGGTGGTGGAACCATCGTCGCCGAGGGAACACCGGAGATGGTGGCCGCGGCACCGGATAGTCACACCGGTCGCTTCTTGAAGTCGCTCCTGACGTGAGGACACCGGCCTCGGTCGGCGCATATCTAGGCTGATCCGATGGTCCAGCGACCGCCGAGCGCGAGTGTTCCCGACGCTCCGGGCTCGTATCAGTTCAAGGACGC
>CAYNKE010000021.1:18095-22389 GCA_964397715.1 uncultured Bifidobacterium sp.
CGTTACTTCGGGCCGTTTCCCCACGCGTACGCCATCCGGGACACGCTCGATCTGGTGCTGCGAACGTTCCCGGTTCGAACGTGCAGCCCGGCCAAGTTCAATCAGCACCAGCGTCTCGGCCGCCCGTGTCTGTTGTTCCACATCGAGAAGTGCAGTGGTCCGTGCGTGGGGGAGGCCGAGCGCGAGCGTTACGACGGCTTCGTGACCGATTTGTGCTCGTTCCTCGACGGTCGAACCGACGACGTCGTTGCCCGGCTCACCAGCGAGATGAATCAGGCGGCCGCCTCGCTCGAATACGAGCGGGCGGCCCGGTTACGGGATCGCCTGGCGTCGGTGGCGCGAGCGATCGAGAAGCAGATGATCGTCGCCGAACGCGACGACGAACTCGATGTGATCGGAATCGCCGAAGACGACCTCGAAGCCGCGGTGCAGGTCTTCTTCGTCCGCAACGGTCGCGTCGTGGGCCGTCGTGGTTCGATCGTCGACAAGGTCGAAGATCTCAGCCGGGCCGAATTGGTCACTCGAATCGTCGAGGAAACCTATGGGGATGATCCGGCCATGGGTGTTCCCCGGTTGGTGGTGGTCCCCGAGCTCCCGCCCGATGCCGCGCCGATCGAGGAGTGGTTGTCGGATCGCCGCGGAACGAAGGTCGAGGTGCGCGTCCCACAGCGCGGCGACAAACGCGAACTCCTGGAGATGGTGACGCAGAACGCCAAAGAAGACTTCCTCCGTCATCGAATGAAGAGGGCGAGCGACCACAACACACGGAGTCGGGCCCTCACCGAACTCCAGGACCTCCTCGGTCTCCCCGAGGCGCCGCTTCGCATCGAGTGCTTCGACATGGCCCATCTCCAGGGGACCGACTACGTCGGGTCGATGGTCGTTCTCGAAGACGGTCTGCCGTCCAAGCGCGAGTACCGGCGCTTCAAGGTGAAAGACGTTCCCGGAAACGACGACTACGCGGCGATGGAAGAAGTTCTGACCCGACGGTTGCAGGCGTACATCGACGAACGCGATGCGATCCACGAGCCCGATGTGGTCGGCTCGGGTTCGGTCCGGCCCAAGAAGTTCGCCTACCCGCCGCAACTACTGGTTGTGGACGGAGGCAAGGGGCAACTCGCCGTGGCGCACCGAGTCGTGACGGCTCTCGGACTCGAATCGGAGATTCCAGTGGCCGCACTGGCGAAGAGATTCGAGGAAGTCTTCGTTCCCGGTCGGGACGAACCGGTCGAAGTTCCGCGGGGGAGCGACGCGCTGTTCATGCTGCAGCGTGTTCGCGACGAAGCGCACCGGTTCGCGAACACGTTCCACCGCGAGTTGCGCGGAAAGCGGATGACTCGAAGTTCGCTCGACGGTATCGAAGGTCTCGGAGAAGCCCGTCGTGACCGGCTCGTGAAGGCCTTCGGCGGCGTGAACGCCGTGAAGCGGGCCAGCCTGGACGATTTGCTCGCTGTGTCCTGGCTCCCCGACAGCGTGGCGCGTGCGGTGCACGCCCGGTTCCACGCCGACTCCGCCGGCGAAGTCAGCGAAAGTTCGGAATGATCTCTTCCACGAACCGCTCGTAGGACTCGCGTCGCCGCGAAGCGTCGGCGCCGAGGCTGAAGTCCGGAACGATGATTTCGTCGAATCCGCGTTCGCGGTACTCGGCAATCGAAGCGGAGATCTGTTCCGGTCCGCCGATCACGCTGCGATCGGCCGGTGCTTTGGTGCGGAGCCGCTCGGCTTTGTCGGGATCGTCGGCCAGGAAGAAGAAGGCTTGGACCGAGCGGCGGATCGAGCGCGGGTCGCGTCCGGATCGCTCGCACGCCTCGTCGAGGATGGCGGCTTTCTGTCCGGCGACTTCGGGCGTTCCCCAGACGTTCCATTCGTCGGCCTGTTCGACGGTGATGCGGGTCATCCGCGGCCCGCCGGTCCCGACGAGGATCGGAAGGGTCGTCTGAACGGGGGTCGGCTGGCACGCGGCGTCCTCGAAGGCGAAGTGGCGACCGTCGAAGTTCGTTCGCGGTCGAGTGAGGAGCGAGCGCACGATGCGGATCGCTTCCTCGAACCGATCGACGCGATCCTTGGGGGACAGGAGGTCGAATCCGTAGGCGCGGTGTTCGTTGATCTGCCACCCTGCGCCGATTCCGAGCACTACTCGTCCGTTCGAGATTCGGTCGAGTGTCGCCGCGATCTTGGCGAGGAGCGCCGGGTGACGCACGGTGGTCGGGCTCACGAGAGATCCCAGACGCAGTGTCGAGGAGATGGCGGCCGCCGCGGACAGAACGGTCCACACTTCGTGAACGTCCCCGTCGACGACTCGTTCGGTGTCGGTGTTCGGCATGAAGTGATCGGCGTACCAGAGGCCGTGCCAGCGGGTGCTCTCGGCCCAGGCAACGAGATCGGCGACCTCGCTCCAGGGACGTTCGGCTGACGGCCACACCGAGAAGGTGAGTGATCGTGTCATGGACTCAGGGTAGGTCGGGGGGCGTTCACGACTACCCTCGAGGTGTGAGCGACGATCTCTGGGAACGTAACGCCTCGTGGTGGATCGAAGGCTTCACCGACGGTGTCGATCCCGAATACGAAGAGCAGATCCTTCCGCTCGCGGCTCGTGAACTGACTGGCCGTCGTCGAGTGCTCGATGTGGGCTGTGGGGACGGTCAGGTCGCGCGGTTGGCGAAATCGGTGGGTGCCGATCTGGTGGTCGGAATCGATCCGACTTGGAATCAGATCACTGTCGCGGCATCGCGAGGTGGTGGAATCTCGGTCAGCCGCGCCGACGCCGCGGCTCTCCCGCTGACCTCCGAATCGTTCGATGCGGTCGTGGCGTGTCTCGTTTTCGAACACATCGACGCCGTCGACACGGCACTAGGGGAAGTGGCCCGCGTTCTGAAAACCGGTGGGCGCTTCTGCTTCTTCTTGAACCATCCGCTGCTTCAGACACCCGGTTCCGGCTGGATCGACGATCAGGTTCTCGACCCCCCGGAGCAGTATTGGCGCATCGGCGACTACCTCGTGGAGCAGACCACGGTCGAAGAGGTCGAGAAGGACGTCTTCATTCCCTTCGTTCATCGTCCGCTCAGCCGATACCTGAACGCCGCCGCTCGACACGGCTTGTTCCTGGAGTTGATGGAGGAGCCCGCACCCCCGCCCGGATTTCTCGCCCGAGCCGCCGAATACGAATCGGCGGCCACGATTCCGCGGTTGCTCTATCTGCGCTTGATCAAGCGCAGCACGCTCTCAGAAGTAGCGTGAACCTCAGTGGCTGACATCCTCGTCATCACCGGACTTTCCGGCGCGGGTCGAAGTGCGACGGCCGCCGTTCTCGAAGATCTCGGGTGGTACGTCGTCGACAACCTCCCGACGACTCTCGTCGAGACGATCGTCGAACTGGCCAGCGCGCCCGGGTCGAACATCGAGCGCCTCGCCCTGGTGGCGGGACGTCAACACCTCGAACTCCTGCCGAAGGTCGCCGGTCTTCGCTCGCAGGGTCATCGGGTTCGCGTCGTGTACTTGGACGCGTCGACCCCCGAGTTGGTCAAGCGTTACGAGGCGACACGACGCCGGCATCCTCTGGCATCCGAGAGCGACGGACTTCTCGAGGCGATCGAGCACGAACGGGCGCTCCTCGAGCAGATGAAAGGCGACTGCGATCTGGTGATCGACACGACCTCGTTGAACGTGCATCAGTTGAAGTCTCGGCTCGTCGGGGTCTTCGATGACGCGTCATCGGAGCGCCTGCAAGTGGCCGTGGAATCTTTCGGCTTCAAGCACGGACTTCCCATGGATGCCGACATCGTGATGGACGTTCGGTTCCTGCCGAATCCGCACTGGGACGAATTCATGCGGCCGATGACCGGGCACGACGAACCGGTCCGGCGTTTCGTTCTCGATCGACCCGCGGCCGCGAAATTCGTCGACGACCTCGTGCAGATGCTCGCCGGAATCCTCCCGGAGTACTCGGCCGAGGGCAAGAGCTACCTCACGGTGGCGATCGGATGCACCGGTGGCCGACACCGTTCGGTCGTGGTGGCCGAGGAGATCGCCCAGCGGCTCCGCGCGTCCGGCCAGCCCGTTCGCACCAGCCACCGGGACGTCGGTCGTTCATCACAATGATGATGAGGATCGCTCCGGGGTCGGCGCACTAACTTCGGCCGGGTGGCGTCCGGGAACGGGGCGTCTCGGACAAAGGAGTCGTCGTGGTGGTTCGGGTCGGTGTCAATGGTTTTGGTCGGATCGGCCGGAACTTCTTCCGCGCGATTCGAGCCCGAGGAGCCGACATCGAGATCGTGGCCGTCAACGATCTCGGATC
>CAYNKE010000022.1:0-22250 GCA_964397715.1 uncultured Bifidobacterium sp.
ACTTCCGCGCCCGTGAAGGAAACGTGCACCGTCTCGCCGAAGTATCGGTGAACATCATCGACCAGATGGTCGCGCAGGGCGTGCCGTTCGCGCGCGAGTACGGCGGACTTCTCGACAACCGCTCGTTCGGCGGCGCGCAGGTCAGCCGTACGTTCTACGCGCGGGGCCAGACCGGCCAGCAGTTGCTTCTCGGCGCGTATCAGCAGTTGGCGCGCCAGATCGGCCTCGGCAACGTTCGGCTCTTCAACCGCACCGAGCTCGTCGACGTCGTCACGATCGACGGCCGTTGCGCTGGCATCGTGACGCGCGATCTCATGACCGGACAAGTGCAGTCACACGCGGCTCACGCGGTGGTGCTCGCCACCGGCGGATACGGAAACGTGTTCTTCCTCTCGACCAACGCGATGGCCTGCAATGTGACAGCCGCGTGGCGCGCGCACCGCAAGGGCGCGTACTTCGCCAATCCTTGCTACACGCAGATCCACCCCACCTGCATTCCGCAGAGCGACGAGACGCAGTCGAAGCTCACGCTCATGTCCGAGTCGCTGCGCAACGACGGACGCGTGTGGGTTCCGCAGAATCCCGACGATCGTCGTTCGCCCGACCAGATCCCCGAGAACGAGCGCGATTACATCCTCGAACGTCTCTATCCGAGCTACGGCAACCTGGCTCCGCGCGACATCTCGTCGCGTGCGGCCAAGCGCGCCGTCGATTCGGGTCGCGGTGTCGGCCCGCTCAAGAACGGCGTGTACCTCGACTTCTCCGACGCGATCAATCGTCTCGGCAAGCCGGTCGTCGAAGAGCGCTACGGCAACTTGTTCGAAATGTACGAGCGGATCGCCGGCGAGAACCCCTACGACGTGCCGATGCGCATCTACCCGGCGTCGCACTACACGATGGGCGGTCTGTGGGTCGACTACGAACTCATGACCACCATCCCCGGTCTGTACGCCGCCGGCGAGGCCAACTTCTCCGATCACGGAGCCAACCGTCTCGGCGCGTCCGCTCTCATGCAGGGTCTGGCCGACGGCTACTTCGTCTTGCCGTACACGCTCGGCAACTACTTGGCCCCGATGCTCAACAAGCCGATTCCCGGCGCCGATCACCCGGCGTTCAAGGAAGCCGAGAATGCCGCCCGTCAGCGCTTCGAGGGGTACCTCGGCATCAAGGGCACACGTTCACCCGATTGGTTCCACCGCGAACTCGGAAAGATCATCTGGGACTACTGCGGTATGGAGCGCACGCAACAGGGTCTCGAGAAGGCGCTGTCCGAACTGCCGGCGCTGTACGAGGAGTTCCAGAAGGATCTGCGAGTCACCGGCAACGGCGAGAGCCTCAATCAGACTCTCGAGAAGGCCGGCCGCGTGGACGACTTCTTCCAACTCGGCATGCTCATGTGCCGCGACGCGCTCGAGCGCAACGAGAGCTGCGGCGGCCACTTCCGTGCCGAGTACCAGACCGACGACGGCGAAGCGTTGCGCGACGACGAGAACTTCGCGCACGTCGCGGCCTGGGAATGGACGGGTGACCCGACCAAGTCCACGCGCCACACCGAAGCCCTCGAGTTCAACACCGTCCACCTCGCGACCCGGAGCTACAAGTGAGCAACCACCTCTCGAACCTCACCCTCAAGGTCTGGCGTCAGTCCGGCCCTTCCGATTCGGGACACTTCGAGTCGTACAAGATCGAGTCCATCAGCGACGAGGCTTCGTTCCTCGAGATGCTCGACGTGCTCAACGAGAAGCTGATCGGCGACAACAAGGAGCCGGTCACGTTCGACCACGACTGCCGCGAAGGAATCTGCGGCACGTGCTCGCTCATGATCAACGGCCAGGCGCACGGTCCCGAGCGGGCCACCGCCACCTGCCAGTTGCACATGCGCAAGTTCAAGAGTGGCGACGAAATCGTCATCGAGCCGTGGCGCGCCAGTGCGTTCCCGATCGTGAAGGACCTCATGGTCGACCGCTCGGCCTTCGACCGCATCATCGAGTCGGGTGGATTCATCACCGCGCCCACCGGCGGAGCTCCCGACGCCAATCTCATTCCGATCCCGAAGCCGGTCGCCGACGCGGCCATGGACTCCGCGCAGTGCATCGGTTGTGGCGCGTGCGTGGCGGCCTGCCCGAACGGTGCGGCCAACTTGTTCACGGCCGCCAAGATCGCCCATCTGAACCTGCTGCCGCAGGGTCAGGCCGAGCGCTACAAGCGTGTGGAAGCGATGGTCGAGACGATGGACGAGTACTTCGGTTCGTGCACCAACCACGGCGAGTGCGAGGCGGCCTGTCCGAAGGAGATCTCGATCGACGTGATCGCGCTCATGAACAAGGACTACCGCGCCGCCAAGTTCAAGAACCGCAAGGAACTCAGCCGCAGCTAGACCTCAGGCCGGACGGACGTCGGTCGTGTACCGGTTGGTGGCGATGACCTCGCCGCACTGCAACGTGAGATCGAGGGTGATCGAGCCCACCGTGTAGGGCGCGACGATCTCGGCCGATCCGACGCGGATGCATTCGTCGGCGCCGATGTCGCCCTCCCAAATCCACTCGCGCGTCTCGCCGTTCGCGGTGACGACGGCTGAGACTTGCGCGTCTTCGAGCGTTCGGTGCAGATCGCTCACAGCGTGGATGTCGACCATCAGGCGTTGACCCGGTTCCATGGAGACCGGCAGTCGATCGGCGACGACGATGACGGGTCGACAGGCGTCGGCCACCGCGGTGAAGCCGAGCTTCGGGTTTCGTTCGTGATCGAGGACGCTCCACGACACCATCGGCATCGAGTCGTTGAACGCGAAGAAGCAGAATCCACCCGCGGGGGAGTACTTGAGCCGGCGGATCGTTTCGATGTGATGCTTGAGAACCTCGGCTTGGTACACCTGTGTCGCCATTCGCCATTCATCGAAGGTGGCGAAGGCGCGGGGTGGTACGTGAAGGTCGAACAACTCCTTCTGCAATCCGTGATCGCGTCGCAGTCCGTCCCAGTCGAGATCGGGCCAATTCGATGCGTCGACGAAGTCGGCGGCATCGGGTACCGCCTGCGCACCGAACTCGCTCACGAAACGCACGAGGCGCGGGATCCGGGCGGCAAACGACGGCAGATCGCGTTCGTTGCCGTGATACCACCCGAAGTAGAGGTGGGTGTCGGTGCCCTCGAGCAACGGCAGATGAGGGAGCACGCCGCTGTGAGGAATGACGGGTCTCGTCTCGTCGGCGCGCTCGAAAGCCCGTTTGACCCAGCGATCGAGCACGCTCTTGTTCCAACTCGGGAGTTGCTGGCCCGCGAGGAAGGGGAGCGCGAGCTTCTTCAAGTCGAACGTGTCGCCATCGCCGATACTGAGTGTGAACGGCTCGTTGTGCGCACACCACAGCGCGATCGACGGATGATGACCGAGCAGATTGACTGCTTCCTCGGCCTGGCGCACGGCCTGCCGCCGGATCTGTCGGGCGTAGCCCCACTGCAGCGGGAAGTCCTGCCACACGAGCACACCGAGTTCGTCGGCGGCGTCGTACAACTCCGCTCGTGACACGTGTCCGTGTACTCGCACGAGATCGAGGCCGGCGTCGCGGGCCAGTTCGATGTCGCGTCGCAGATCGGCGGGCGATGCTTCGCCGAGGGCGGCCCGCGACGGTGCGAGATTCGTACCCTTCACGAAGAGTCGCTCGCCGTTGACGGAGAAGACCCAGTCCTGCATCGCGACCTCGCGCAGACCGGTGCGAAGTGTTCGATCGTGGCTGACCACCTGATCGACGATCACGCGCATCGTGACGTTCACGAGCGGCTGCGATCCCATCGACCACGGCCACCACAAGGGCGGGTCGTCGAGGTCGAAGTTCCAGTCGATCTCGTTGAGCCCGGCGGCAAGTGTGCGCTCTTGTTCGTCGACGACCTCAGCGTCGACGAGCGTCACGATTCGGACCGGACGCTCGAGATCGCTGTCGAGCCGCGCGTGCAGGCGCAGGTGGGCCCGCGACTCGTTGGCGTCGCGACACCGCACGTTCCAGGTGTCGATGCGCACCGGACCGGTTCGCTCGATGCGGACTCCACGCCACAGACCACCCGGATTGAACGACGGATCGATGCAGTCCCAGTGCTGGAACACCCCGGTGATGTTGCGCTTCGATCGCTTGTCGCGTTGCGGAGAGCAGGTCACCGCAATCGCGAGCGCGTGTTCGGTGTCGAGACGTGAGAGTGCCGTCACGTCGTACGCGTGCGGCACGAAGTAGCCCTCGGGGTCGCCGAGGTACGCACCGTCGAGCCAGACGTCGGCTTGGTAGAAGACGCCGTCGAGAACGACGAATCGCCGCTCGCCGTCCACGGGCCGATCCGAAGCGAACGAACGCCGATACAACAGCGGGCCGTCGCTCGTCGCGAACTTCTGAGTGGATTGCCAGTGCGACGGAACCACGATCGTCGACCAGTCGTCGTCGTCGGTTTCGAGACCGACTCCCGATCGCAAGACGTCATCGGTGGCCGCGATGGCACGCCATTCGCCGTCGAGATCGTGAAGTGTCCACGAGTGCGATCGTGAAACGGCCGTCGAGGGTGAATCGGCCGTGGTCATGAGCCCAAAGTAGTGGAAGCGGTGAGGTCGTGACCGCCGGCCGGTGGGACGACGGTCCCGGCTCATGGAGTCGTGGAGCCAAGCGTTACTGTCGAGGCATGGCGCAACCTTCCGGACTTCCTACGACCATTCGCGAGCTGCGGGCATCCGGATGGGTGTCGCGGCCGGTGAAGGAGGAAATTCGCCTCAATGCGGTCGCGCGCATCTCGTCGGGTCAACCACTCTTCGCCGGAGTGCTCGGTTACGAAGAGACCGTCATGCCACAACTCGAGAACGCTCTGCTCGCCGGACACGACGTGATCTTCCTCGGTGAACGCGGCCAGGCAAAGACGCGCATCATCCGCAGCCTCACCGGTCTGCTCGACGAGTGGATGCCGGTTGTCGCGGGCACTGAGATCAACGACGATCCGTACAACCCGGTGTCCCGCCACGCGCGGGATCTCGTGGCCACGCACGGCGACGACGCTCCCATCGAATGGGTCCATCGCGACGATCGCTTCGGTGAGAAGTTGGCCACGCCCGACACGTCGATCGCCGACCTCATCGGTGAAGTCGATCCGATCAAAGTGGCCGAGGGGCGCTACCTCAGCGACGAACTCACGCTCCACTACGGCCTCGTCCCGCGCACCAATCGCGGCATCTTCGCGATCAACGAGTTGCCCGATCTGTCGGAGCGCATTCAGGTGGGCTTGCTCAACGTTCTCGAGGAGCGCGATGTCCAGATTCGCGGCTACAAGATCCGCCTTCCGCTCGACGTGATCCTCGTCGCGTCGGCCAACCCCGAGGACTACACCAACCGCGGCCGCATCATCACGCCGTTGAAGGACCGTTTCGGAAGTCAGATTCGCACGCACTATCCGCTCGACGCCGCGACCGAAGTCGACATCGTCCGGCAGGAGGCTCGTCCGCCGTCCGTGGGTGAGATCACCGTGGCGGTCCCGCCCTATCTGGAGACCGTGGTTGCCACGTTCAGTCAGTTGGCCCGCAGCAGTAGCCAGGTCAACCAGCGCAGTGGTGTGAGCGTTCGCTTGAGCGTCAGCAACTACGAGGTCATGGCGGCCAACGCGTTGCGTCGCGGCCTGCGATTGGGCGAGAAATACGTCGTGCCGCGCGTGTGCGATCTCGACGCCTTCGCGGCGGCATCCGGCGGCAAGATCGAAGTCGAAGCGCTCGAAGACGGCCGCGAGGGTCAGGTGTTGCGCGAACTGGTCAAAGCCGCGGTGCTCACGGTGTACCGCGACGTGGTGCGGCCGGAGTTGGCCCGCGACGTCTTGACGGCCTTCGAGGAAGGCGCCGTCGTGACCACCGGCGAAGACGTCCCGTCGGCCACTCAGGCGGCGTTGGCCGAGCAGATTCCGGCGCTCAAGCCCGTGCTCGACGATCTGCTCGATGGCGACACCAGTGCGGCGGCCACCGCGGCCGCGGTCGAGTTCGTACTCGAGGGTCTGCACCTGTCGAAGCGATTGAACAAGGACGCCAGTTCGGCGTCGGGTGGCACGTACCGCGCGCGCTGAGTCGTCGGGCTCGGTGCCCGTTGGAGGATTGCTCAGCGGTTGGTCGTGGCGCCGTCGACGGCCAGGGTCGCACCGCTCACGAAACTCGCCCGATCGCTGCACAACCACACCGCAGCCTCGGCCACCTCGCTCGCCTCACCCAAATACCCACGGCCCACGTTGCGACCGAGAGTCTGCTCGATCGCCGGGTCGCCGTTGATGTACGCCTCGATCGCCGGAGTCCGCGTGGTCCCGGGCAACACCGCGTTGACGCGTACCCCCTTGGCGGCGAACTCCTGAGCCGCGCACTTCGTGAGCCCGAGCACGCCGTGCTTGGCCGCCGTGTAGTGGGGTAGTCCGGGCGAGCCCACGATGCCGGCACTCGACGAGGCGTTCACGATGACGCCGTAGCCCTGTACCGCCATCACGGCCAGTTCGTACTTCATGCACAGGAACACGCTCGTGAGATTGACGGAGATCATCTGCTGCCACTCGTTCAGCGTCAGGTCGAGGAAGGATCCGAATCGTCCGTTGATTCCGGCGTTGTTGAACGCGCAATCGACGCGTCCGTACGCGTGAACAGTCGAGAGAACCATGGCTTCGACGTCGGCCTCCGAGGTGAGATCGGCGTCGAAGGCCGTCGCTTCGCCGCCCCGCTGACGGATCTCCTTCACCACGTTCTCAGCCGACCGGACGTCCTTGTCGACCACCATCACGGCCGCACCTTCGGCGGCGTACAGGCGTGCGGCCGCTTCGCCGATGCCGCTGGCTGCTCCGGTGACGATCACGACCTTGCCTTCGACGAGACCCAGGCGGAGCGGAAACGCAGCGCGCATCATCTCGCTCGTCTCCTCGCCGACGAGCGGGATGCCCATCGGCGTCGGATCGAGCGGACTCGGGGGATTGGACGGCGTGTCGGCCACGGATCACACCGTAGTTCTCACGACGGTGTCGAAAGTGCGTTCCGTCCCGAAGCGACCTTCTGACAGACTGATCGACGTCATGGCGGCCACACGTATCGTCCTCGGAACGTGTCATCACGATTGTCCCGACTCGTGCGGATGGCAGGTCACGGTCGAGGACGGGCGCGCCACCTCGTTGCGCGGCAATCCCGACCATCCGTATTCGCAAGGTGAGTTGTGTCCGAAGGTCAACCGCTTCCTCGATCGCGTGTACAGCCCCGACCGAATCCTCACGCCCCTCGTGCGCACCGGCGCCAAAGGTGACGCGTCGTTCCGAGCGGCTTCATGGGACGAGGCGCTGGCCCTGGTCGCCGAGCGCGTCGGCGAGATCGTGCGCACATGGGGTGGTGAGGCGGTCGTTCCGTGGGGTGATGCCGGCACGCAGGGCTCGCTCATGATGAATTCGCTCGATCAGCGCTTCTTCGCCCGACTCGGCTCGTCTGTGCAAGTCGATTCGCTGTGCGGGGCGGCGGCCCTCAACGGAACCGCGGCCGCGCTCGGCTCGCCCCTTGCCTGCGACCCGCTCGACGTCCGATTCGCCGATCTCATCGTCTTGTGGGGCACCAACACTCGCCTCACGAATCGACACCTGTGGCCATTCATCGAAGAGGCACGGGCTCGTGGCGCGCGTGTCATCGTGATCGATCCGGTCCGAACCATCACCGCCGACGCCGCCGATGAATTCGTGCAGCCACTCCCTGGCACGGATGTCGCTCTCATGCTCGCGATGATGCACGTGATCATCCGCGATCGATTGGTCGACGTCGAGTACGTGAATAGCCACACCACCGGCTTCGACGAACTCGAGCGCCACGTGGCGGACTGGACGCCGGCTCGCGCGGCCCAGGTCTGCGGCGTCGATGTCGAGGTGATCGAACGACTCGCCCGCGAGTACGGCACGACCAAGAAGGCGTTCATTCGCACGCTCATCGGTGCCGAGCATCGCGAGCACGGCGCGCAGTTCTTCCGAACTCTGGTCTGCCTGCCCACGCTCACCGGAGCCTGGCGGCACAAGGGCGGCGGCTTCGCGCGCAGCGTCGGCTCGTACAACAACGCCTTCGTCGATTCCGATTCGTTCGCCGCACCGCACTTGGCGGTCGGCAAGTCGCGTCGGCCGATCAGCATGAACCGAATTGGTCGCGCCCTCACCGACGAAACACTCGATCCGCCGATCAAAGCCCTCTTCGTCTACAACGGAAATCCGGTGGCGACCGCGCCCGAAGCGGCCACGATCGCCCGCGGTCTGGCCCGCGACGACCTCTTCACGGTCGTGTCCGAGCAGTTCATGACCGATACCGCGCGATTCGCCGACGTGATCTTCCCGGCTTGCACGCAGATCGAGCAGGACGACGTGGTCACGGCGTGGGGCCACCTGTACTTGGGCTTCAACCACAAGGCGATCGAACCTCTGGGAGAGAGTGTGCCGAACACCGAACTCTGGCGCCGACTCGCGCGGGCGATGGGGTACACCGAACCCGAACTCTTCGAATCGGACGAATCGCTCCTCGCCAACTACCTCACGGGTGTCGACGTCGAAGAGTTGCGTCGCGACGCGGTGATCCGCTTGCCGTTGCCCGACGATCTTCGGGTCTATGCCGACGGAGGTTTCGCAACGCCGTCGGGCAAGTTCGAGTTCGCCAACCCGCGACTCGAAGCCGAAGGCCACGGCCGTCTGCCCGAGTATCGGGCCGCCACCGAAGGCCCGGGCGGCCCGGCCAGCGAGCGATATCCACTCGTTCTGATGTCACCCAAGACTCATCAGAGATTTCTCAATTCGTCGTACTCACATCTGGAGGCTCACGCCGGACCGGAGGGCGAGATGTACTGCGAGCTCACCGCGACCGATGCCGCGGCTCGTGGAATCTCCGACGGCGAACGCGTTCGCGTTTTCAACGATCGCGACTCGATCGATGTCGTCGCGCGAGTCACCGCCCAGCCGCGGACGCGACCCGGCATGGTGATCGTCCCCTTCGGCTGGACCTGGTCACGCACCCGCGATCGCAAGACCGTCAACGTTCTGACGAACGACACCCTGACCGACTGGGGTGGAGGCGTGGCGTTTTACGACACGCTCGTGCAAGTGGAGCGCGCGGGCTGACGCCCGAGTATCACGAACGCTCGTCGCGCAGAGCCGACCGGCGCACCTTGCCGGCATCGTCGCGAACCGGATCGCGGGTGAACTCGAAGGTGCGCGGAATCTTGTAGCGGACGAGTCGGTCGGCGAGGAACGTGCGCATGTCGTCGTCGCTCACGTCGGCCGACACCTGGACCACCGCGTGGAGCCGATTACCGAGGTCTTCGTCCGGGATTCCGATGACCGCTGACGACACCACGCTCGGATGCTCGGACAGCGCGTTCTCGACCTCGGCCGGATAGATGTTCGCGCCGCCGGACAGAATCATGTCCTTGCGCCGATCGGTGAGATATACGTAGCCCTCGGCATCGATCCAGCCCATGTCGCCGAGGCTCTCCCAACCATCGGGAGTACGCCGGGCTTCGGCCCCGAGGTACTCGTACGTCTTCTTGGTGTTCCGCATGAAGATCTCACCCTCGGCGCCGGGCGGGAGCTCTTCCAACGTGTCGGGGTCGAACACCTTCATCTCGCCCCCGATGCACCGGCCCACCGATCCACGATGCGCGAGCCATTCGTCGCCGCGGATCACGGTGACGGCCTGAGCCTCGGTGCCGGCGTAGAGCTCGAAGATCTTCTCGCCACCGATCCAATGGCACCATTCCTCCTTGAGCCAAGCCGGACACGGAGCCGCCATGTGCCAGAGCACCTGCAGCGTCGAGATGTCGTGACGATTGCGGATGGCCTCGGGGAGGCGAGAGATGCGCGACATCATCGTCGGCACCATGAGAATCCAGTCGACTCCGTAACGTTCGATCGCCGCGAGAGTTGCCTCGGCGTCGAAGTGCTCGAGCAATACGACGTGATTGCCGTGGAAGATCGCCTGTGCGCCGAACGAGAACGGCGCATTGTGATACAGCGGCCCCGGAATGCACACCACACCGTCGCGACGCTGACCGAGCGATGGAGCCTCGGTGTTCACCGTGCCGGGGTCACCCGACACGATGAGTTTGGGTCGGCCAGTCGATCCGCCCGAGGTCGGTGCTTTCCAGGACGGTGAAACCGCATCGGCGAGCGGAGCATCGCTGAGCGATGAGTCAGGCGTGAATCCGGCGCTCACCGTGCGACGCGTCGGGTGGGATGGCGCGTCGACGCCCACCACGAGCGCGGCGTCGGCGAGTTCGACGATGGCCTGCCGTTCGCGATCGGGCAGTCGATAACTCACCGGTTGGGGGATCGCTCCCAACTTCCAGATCGCGGCGCAGGCGACGTAGAACTCGACCGAATTGGGCAGAGCGATCGTGACGTAACGGCCATGCGTGACGCCGAGTTCGGCGTAGGCCCGCGCGAGACGGTTGGAGAGCCGGTCGAATTGACGGCGCGTCACCGACTGGTCGCCACACGTGAGACAGGCGCGGTCGGGATCGGCGTCGGCGTTGGCAGCGAGAGCCTGGGAGATCGACAGAACGGGCATGTGGTCATCATGCCCGATGGGTCACGACGACGAAGCAGTGATACCGGGGTGCCCGCTCATCTCGATGAAGATCGCCGAGCACGTGGCGATGAGCGGCGCCTCGGCGCGGTCCTCGCGCATCTCGGATTCGACGAAGAGTTTGCGACCTTCTTGGCGGTCGAGGTGGGCGCGGATCACGAGAGGGACGTGCATCGGAGCGCCCGAGGAGTAGCGGATCGACAACTGACCGGTGTACGCGACCATCTTCGTCATGTTGATGACGAAGCCGAGCGCATCGTCGAAAGCCAGCGCGATGACTCCGCCGTGGCCGCGTTGCGGCGGACCCTCGTGGGCCGACTCGAAAGTGAACCTCGCCTCGACCCCATCGCCCGCGCGGGTGACCACCATGTCGAGGCCGAGCGGACTGCCCGGCCCCGAACCCGGTCGGCCGATGTGGCTCGGCAGCACGCCACCGTCGGGAATCTCGTTCTTCAAAGTCTGGCCGTACTGCGAGAGATCTCGCACCCGCCGCGGCGACGCGTCGAGACGAGCAATGGCGTGCTCGATGTCGCGGGTCACGGCATCCATGTCGGCGAGACTCGCCTCGCGGCCGATTACGGCGTGCGACAAACGTCGGGCCGCGCTACCGAGGCGGACGCGGGCCGCGTCGTACTCCGGATCGACTCCTTCGGGCTTGGACATCCCGGAGAGTTTGTCGTCTCGGCCGGGTCGGTCACGATTCGGATGATCGCCCGCCGATGAGGAAGTCGTCACCGGTCTATTGTCGACCCATGGACGTCGTCTGGACCGACCTGCACCGACTGCACAATCCGCAGCACGAGATCAACATGGGACAGCCGATTCCCACGTACGAGAAGCCGAGTCGCGCCGAGACGATTCGCGAGCAGCTGGCCACCGACTCCGGGTTTCGCTTCGTCGATCGGCGCGAGTACGGCATCGAGCCCATCGAGGCGGTGCACCACGCCGGTCTCATCGCGTTTCTCGAGACCGCATGGGCCGAACTCCACGCCCGCACCGGACGCACCGAGTTCTTCCCGGAGGCCATGCTGCATTCGGCGCTGCGCAACGGCATGGGCAACGCACCATTGCCCACCAACGCGATCTCCGGACTCGGCTACTGGTGCTACGAAACCGCCACGCCTCTCGCCGAGGGCACCTACACCGCCGCGCGCGCATCGGTCGACGTCGCTCTCACGGCTGCTCAGATCGTGCTCGATGGGGCATCGGCGTCGTACGGCCTCTGCCGACCGCCCGGCCACCACGCGGCGGCCGACGTATTCGGCGGCTTCTGCTTCTTCAACAACGCCGCGATCGTGGCGCATCACATCGCGTCCACCACTGGGTCCAAAGTCACCGTCCTCGATGTCGACTACCACCACGGCAACGGCACTCAGCAGATCTTCTACGAACGCGACGACGTCCAGTTCGTGTCACTGCACGGCGACCCCGATCGCGCGTACCCCTGGTACATCGGATACGCCGACGAAACCGGTGCCGGCGCCGGCCGGGGCTCCACGATCAACGTCCCGCTCCCGGCCGAGACCGCCGACGACGTGTACGTCACGCGACTGGCCGACGTCGCGGCGAAGATCGCGGCGTTCAAGCCGGCGGTCGTCGTGGTGTCACTCGGCGTCGACACCTACTGGAACGATCCGATTTCCGACCTGGCGCTGACGACCGACGGCTATCGACGCTGCGGTGAGGTCATCCGGTCGCTCGGCATCCCGACCGTGGTGCTGCAAGAGGGCGGCTACGACATCGAGGCCATCGGCCGCAACGTGCACGCCTGGTTGTCAGGTCTGCAGGGGCAGTAACTGCCCGGCGGCTTCGCCGAGATGGTCGACCCAGGCCTGCGGTGACGAAGGCTCCACGATCGGGATCACGACGAACTTCGAGAACCCGGCGTCGACGAACCGGCCGAGCATGTCCTGGAGCGCCGACCAACTCTGTGGAACGAGTTGACTCACGTCGTCGAGATCGGGCCGGCGAGCCGAGAGACCAGCCCGCAGCGCGTCCGGGAGTGGGCCGAGCACGTACGGAACGAGAGCACCGAAGTGTTCGTTGTCGATCGTGCGCCCGTGCTGTGTCGCAACGTCTTCGACCACCTTGCGTCCCTCGGCGACGTCGTTCGGCGTGACGAAACTGGGCAGCCAGCCGTCGGCCAGGCGACCGACGCGCTTCAACTCGCTCGGCGCGATTCCGCCCAGCCAGACATCGGGCGGGGTCTGAACCGGCTTGGGCAACACGCGCAGATCGTCGTAGTGGAAGAAGGTCCCGTGGTGCGTGACGGTCGGTTCGAGCCAGCACTTGCGCATGACCGCCAGCGCCTCGTCGAATCGCTTGGCCCGCTCCTCGCGCGCGACGCCGAAGGCCTGCTGCTCGTGCGGGTCGGCCACGCCGAGTCCGAACGCCGGAAGCAGACGTCCCCCCGACAAGCGGTCGAGGGTGGCCAGTTCCTTGGCGAGAACCACCGGATTTCGACCAGGGAGGACCATGACGCTCATTCCGAACTTGAGACGCTTGGTGCGACCGGCGGCGTACGACATGGCGACCAGCGGATCGGGGGCTTCACCGCCGATGCGCTCGCTCAGCCACAGACTGTCGAAGCGCAGCGACTCGAGGGCGTCGACGACGGTGCCGAAACCGTCGTCGTTGAGCGACGTGCGAACTCCGAAGCCGTAGCCGACGCGGATCTTCACGACTGTCGCGCCAATCGTTCGAGGATGTCGGCGGTCTCGAGTGTCATCGATGCGAATGGCGAGTGGTCGGTGTCGAGTTCGATGGTGCGGGTGCAGCGCGCGGCCATGATCCGCTGATGCTCGGGGTGCACCGAGTCGTCACGTGAGCACAACACGTACGTGGATGCCACGCGGTCTCGGCCGTTGCCGGTGACCGGTTGGGTCACTGTCGCCATTGGCTGCGGCGACAACCGCGCGAGTGACGCGGCCACGGTCGCATCGTCACAGCACCCGTACAGCGCCGGGGCGGCGAGTTCGGGATTCAGGACCGAGGTTCCGTCGGGTTGTGCGACCATGGCCGCGCCGAGACCCACGTCGTGACGCGGAAACGATCCGAGGGCGCTCATCACCGATTCGCCGGTGTTCAACGCGAAGGCCGCGACGTACACGAGGTGGTCGACGAGCGGAGTGCGATGACTGGCCTCGGTGACGACCGCACCGCCGTAACTGTGGCCCACCAACACCGAACCCGTCACGCCGCGCTCGGCGAGGACGGTGAGGACTCGCGACACTTCGGCGGCATCGCCGTGCAGATCGGTCAGCGGTGCCGTGGACGAACCGTGTCCGGGCAGGTCGACGGCCAGGCTCGGGACTCCGCGCCGGTCGAGTTCGGCCTGCAACGCCGCCCAGCACCACGCGCCGTGCCAGGCGCCATGAACGAGGACCACGTGGCGAACCGACATGACCCGATGGTGGCACCCGTCAGGTGCGCGGGCCGAATCAGGAACGGCGGGCGGGCAGCGAGGTGTTGACCCAGCTGGCGGCGAAACCCACGGCCAACGTGCCGAGAACGAGCGAACCACCCGAGACGTCGGTCGTGGCCGACAGCACACCCGACGTGAGGGCCGCGGCGGCACTCATGGCAAGGGCCAGAACGCGCGTCGGAACGCGACGCACGACGGTGAGTCGGATCGGTCGGATCTCTCGGTTGCGGTCGATGGGATGAAGAGTCAGCATGTCAATCGCCTGGTGGAACCGATGATGCCAGCGGGCTGTGACGTTCCGGACGCGTTGTCATCGAACTGGAGTCGTCGTCACACAATCGGAACATTCGGTTCGGCCACTCGTAACCTGCGCGTCATGACTGCGTCGACCTCGAACACTCACCAGCCTCTGGACGTCTTCCGTCTCGACGGACGCGTCGCCATCGTCACCGGTGCGTCGGCCGGGCTCGGCGCGCACTTCGCCCGCGTCCTGCACGCGGCGGGAGCCAAGGTGTCGGTCGCGGCTCGTCGGGTCGAGCGTCTCGAATCGCTCGTGGCCGAACTTCCCGGCGCCATCGCGATCGGCGCCGACGTGAGTTCACCCGCCGACCGGGAGCGTCTGGTCAATGAAACTGCCGAACGTCTCGGCCCACCCAAGATCCTCGTCAACAACGCCGGGATCGGCCACAAGGTCGCCGTCGAAGACGAGGATCTCGACACCTTCCGCGAGACGATGGAAGTCAACGTGACGGCCCTCTGGCACCTGTCGAAGTTGGCCGCGCCGCACATGATCGCCAACGGCGGCGGAAACATCGTGAACATCGCCTCGATGTACGGCATCGTCGGGGCGGCCCCGGTCAAGCAGGCGCACTACTGCGCGTCGAAGGGTGCGGTCATCAACCTCACGCGCGAACTGGCTCTGCAGTGGGCGCGCAAGGGTGTGCGCGTGAACGCGCTGTGTCCGGGCTGGTTCCCGACCGAGATGACTGTCGCCATGGAAGAAGAGGCGAGCATGGCGTACGTCCGGCAGATGTCGCCCTTGCCTCGCCTCGGCGAACTCGACGAACTGAACGGTGCACTCCTTCTCTTGGCATCCGACGCGGCTTCGTTCATGGTGGGCCAAACGGTGGTGGTCGACGGCGGCTGGACCGCCCGTTGATCCTCCACCTCGCGGTGCGCTCCGATTGGGAAGTCGCCCGTGCGACGGGTTCGTACCCGTGGTCCACGCGTGGCCGGACCGTCACCGACGAGGGTTACGTGCACTGCAGTCACGAACAACAGTGGCGCGGTGTTCGCGATCGTTTCTACGCCGATCTCGCCGACGACGAACTCGTTCTGTTGGTGGTGGACGAAACCAAGTTGTCGTCGCCAGTCGTCGTCGAACGCCTCGGTGATGCGCCCGACGAGTTCCCGCACATCTACGGTCCACTCGAGATCGCCGCGGTGGTGGAGGAGCGCGCTGTCGCGCGCCCTTGATGGTCGCGTCAGGGATTCGGCGTGAGGTGGGCCCACGGGGCCGCGGCCTCGAGTTGCGACGACACGCGAATCAGTACGTCCTCACGTCCGTACGCGGCCACCAACTGGATGCCGACCGGTAATCCCTCCGGTGTGCGATGCAGTGGAAGGCTGATCGCTGGTTGGCCGCTCTGATTGAACTGTCCGGTGAAGGTGACCCACTGGCCGGCGCGAGCGAGTGGCGCCATCGGGCGATGGGGATCGTTGACGATCGCGCCCACCTCCAGGGCCGGCTCGGAGAGCGTGGGCGTCACGAGTAGGTCCCAGCCGTCGGCCCACCATTGCTGCATGGCGCGACGGAACATCGACGTGGCGGCCAGTGCCGCGGCGTAATCGACTCCGGAAACCTTTTCGGCGAACTGGGCCTGGGCCCAGTTCATGAGTTCGACGTCGTCGACGGTGATCTCGCGGCCGAGGGTGTCGGAGAACCGACGCATCGCCATGCCCATGTTGGTGCTCCACATCGCGGCGAAGGTGGTCGTCTGCGAGGTGTCGGACAGTGCGGCTGGCCACGCGGCCTCCACCTGGTGGCCGAGCGACTCGAGCAAACGGCCGACCGCGTTCACTCCGTTGGCGCATTCCGGATGCACCTCCAGCCCTCGTGGGCTGTGATCGAGTACTCCGATGCGCAAGCGACCAGTCGGTGCGCCAACTTCGTCGACATACGGGCGAATCGGCGGGGGAGCGATGACGGTGTCACCCACGCCCGGACCGTGCACCGCGTCGAGAAGCCGCGCGGTGTCGCGAACCGAACGACTGACGCACAATTCGACGCCGAGACCGCTCTCGTCGCGGAACGGTGCCATCGTCACCCGGCCCTGTGACGGCTTGAGTCCGACCAGGCCGCAGCAGGCCGCCGGAATTCGGATCGATCCGCCACCGTCACTCGCGTGGGCGATCGGCACCATGCCCGCGGCGACGGCGGCCGCCGCGCCACCACTCGATCCTCCCGATGTGCGCGTGGTGTCCCACGGATTGCGCGTGGGGCCCCACGCTTCGGGTTCGGTCACCGGAACGCTGCCGAGTTCGGGGCTGTTGCTTCGGCCGATCGAGATCAATCCGGCCGCCTTGAAGCGACTCACGAGCACGGTGTCGGACGGTGCGATGTAGTCGGCGGCCTTGAACGCCTTGTTGCCATGACTGATCGGAAGGCCGGCTTCGGTGGCGTGGAGATCCTTCAAGAGATACGGCACACCGCGGAACGGCCCGGCGGGAAGTTTCGGATCGGCGGCGACTCGTCGCGCGTGGTCGTACCAGCGGTACGTCACGGCGTTCAACGGTCCGTCGAGGCGCTCGATGCGTTCGGCGGCGGCCTCCACCAGTTCGAGCGGTGACACCTTCTTGTCGGCGACCAGTTCGGCCTGAGCGGTGGCATCGAGCCAACGGGTCTCTTCTCCCAGCGAAGTCATGGTCTCTTCCTAGCAGGAGTGATCGGTACGACTTCACTAGGGTGATTCACCGTGCCCGACGACGCTCCCGACAACGACGGTGACACCACGACCCGTCCCGGTCCGGCCGGGAGCAACCGCGAACTGTTGCGGCATGCCTCGGTGCGGCGAGTTCTGGGGTCGAGCGTGTGCGTCAACGCCGGCGTCATGCTGCAGGCCACGGCGCTCGGCAAGCAGGTGTACGACATCACGGGTCGCGAGCTCGACATCGGCCTGCTGGGCCTCGCCGAGTTCCTGCCGGCGGCCCTGCTCGTTCTCGTCACCGGTTCGGTGGCTGACCGCTTCAATCGCAAGATCGTCGGATCACTGGCCGTCGGCGGCGAACTCCTGTGCTCCGTCGCCCTCGCGCTCTACGCGATGTCCGAGCCCACGGCAGTGTGGCCGCTCTTCGTGATCGCGGTCGCTTTCGGTACCTTCCGCGCCTTCGCGGCACCGTCCATCCGCTCGATCCCACCGATGGTGGCACCCGACGGCGCATTGCCTCGTCTCATCGCGCTGTACTCGGCCACCTGGACCGGTGCGGCGATCGTCGGACCGGCGGCGAGCGGCTTCTTGTACGCGGTCGACCCGTCGCTCTCGTACTGGGCTTCGGCGGCGTTGATCGTGTGCGGGGTCTGGCAACTCGCGCGGGTGACCTTCCTGCGTCAGCCCGATCCGCCCGGCCCCGATGACAAGGTGTCGTTGCATTCGGCGTTCGAAGGGCTGCGTTTCATCCGCCGGACGCCGATCTTGTTGGCGGCCATCTCGCTCGACCTCTTCGCGGTTCTGTTCGGCGGAGCCGTGGCGCTCCTTCCGGCCATCGCTGAAGACCGCTTGGGTGTCGGCGACGTCGCGTACGGCTGGCTGCGAGCCGCCCCGGGTATCGGTGCGGCGATCATGGCCATCGTCTTGGCATCCAAGCCCGTCACGCGACGAGTCGGACGCATGCTGCTCGCGGTGGTCGGCGTGTTCGGAGTCGCCACGGTCTTCCTCGGCGTCACCACCAGTTACGTCGTGGCTTTCGCGTGTCTCGTCATCCTGGCCGGCGCCGACATGGTGAGCGTCTTCATCCGCAGCACGTTGGTTCCACTGGTGACACCCGACGACAAGCGCGGCCGCGTGATGGCGGTCGAGAACGTGTTCATCGGTGCGAGCAACGAACTCGGCGCATTCGAGAGCGGCGTCGCGGCGCAGGCGTTCGGAACCCAGGCCGCGATCGTCGGCGGCGGACTGGCCACCCTCGGCATCGTGGCGGTGTATTCGGTGGCCTTCCCGGCACTGCGGCGGGTCGATCGCTTCGAAGAACTCGATCCGAGCGTTACGCCCTGATCGCCAGCCACACGATCAGCGGAATCACGATCCAGGCCAGCACGAGCAGCACGATCGCGTACGCGGCGAAGTTGTAACTCTCGTCGCGCGGGGGTCGGCCGGCCGCGCCGATCGTCTCCCAGAGTGCGCGCATCGGTTGCTCGGTGGAGAGTTTGATGCGACGACGCGCGACACCGGCGCTGTAGAGCGCGACCCAGGAGAGAGAACCGAGGACGACGAAGAGAACAACGCCCAACACGATGACGCCGGCGGTGGTGTCGAGGGCGGCGCGGGTGGCGCTCTGGAGCCCACTCGCGATTGACGTCAGCACGGCGCCGCCGAGAAGAAAGGTGGGAAGGCCGAGAGCGCGGGCGTTCATGCCCGCCTGTACACGGCGCATGTCGAGGCGCGAACGGCGGAGCATCGAATGCTCGGTCGATCCCCACGGCGAGTTCGCTTCGCGTCGCTCGTACAACCCGGCGACGCGGCCGACGAGACGGTTGATGTGACTCCGGACGATCCATCGCGTGACTTGCTGGACGAGCCAAGTGGCGATGGGTGTGAGCGGTCCGAGTCGTCGGAGCTGTGCCGGCCGCGCGCCGTTGCGATCGAGGACCTCGAGACCGCGGACCATCATGCGGTGCGCCTCTTCGAAGCGGTCGGGTCGATGCAACGGGCGAACCGCCGACATCTCGGCGACCATTTCCTTCTCGACCTTGCCCTTGCCGCCGATCTGGGTGAGCAGCGCGTCCTTCTCTTCGTCGGTGTCGGCGCGCAGAACGCGGAGAGCATCGAGGCGATCGAGCAGGAGTTCGGGGACCGACTCGTCCGAGGGGTGCTCTGAAGGCGTGTTCACACATCGAAAAGTATCTCGCGAACCACCGTCCGGGGGACCGTTCGTTACCGTAGGGGGAGTGAAGAGTCGGTTCCTCAAGACGTATCTCTCCGAGTTCCGCGAATTCATCAACAAGGGCAACCTGGTCGCCATCGCGATCGGCTTCGTGATGGGCTCGGCATTCACGGGCCTGGTGACGGCGCTCGTCGAGAACGTCATCATGCCGATCGTGGCCATTCCGTTCGGCAAGCCCAACTTCGACGGGGTCCTGGTGCTCACTATCAACGACGCCGAGATCCGCTTCGGGGCATTTCTCACCGTGGCCGTGACGTTCCTCTCGATCGCGTTCGTCCTTTTCACGATCCTCAAGATCTACAACCGGGCCACCGGCGACGAAGCCGTGGCGCCGCCCTCGGAGATCGGCCTGCTCACCGAGATCCGCGACGAACTGCGCTCCCGCCGTCCGTCCGACGGCTGATCATGAGGTGTCGCCCGTCATGAGGACGCGTCGCTTCGTGTGTGCGCTCGCATTGCTCGCCCTGATTGCGGCGTGCTCGTCCTCGTCCAGTGGTCCCGATGTGTCGACCACCGTGCCGGCCACGATCGCCGGGGTCGGCTCACTTCCTCCGATCGGTTTGTACATCGAGTCGATGGGTGGAGCTCCCTCCACGTTTCCGAGCGGCGAATTGATCCCGGTTCAGAAGTCGACGGTGGGCGAGGCGGCCACCGGCCCGCGCGTTCTGATGATCGGCGACTCGATCCTGGCCATGGTGTCGCGCCGGTACACCAACCTCGCGTGCAAGCAGATCACGCCGCTCGGATGGCAGATGTCGGTCGAGGCCGAGATCGGCCGCGGCATCACGTTCGCTCCGTCGGTCTTGGAGAAAAAACGAGTCGACGACTGGGACGCCTTCGTTCTCTTTCTCGGTACGAACTATTGGGGCAATCGCCCCGAATTCAAGCGCACGCTGTCGGCCGTCCTCGACGAAATGTCCCCGCGACCCGTCGTGTTGTTCACGACCACCGAGTTCCGACCGAGCCAACGCGAGGTGAACGCTCTCGTGGAGAACGAGGTGCTGACTCGCGACAACGTCTGGTTCGTCGACTGGCGTTCCATCTCCAAGGCTCCTGGAGTTCTGGCCGACGACGGAATCCATCCGTCCGATGATGGGAACGATTTCCTCGTCGAGAAGATCGCTCAGATTCTGGGGAAGGCCCCGGGCGGGGAGAAGGGCGCGTGCTTGCCCTCGGAATTCGACCAGGACGGTGAAGTGCCCGAAGCCCTTCGCGACACCGTCGATGACGGCGCGACCGACGACTCCGTGGTCGATGACGGATCGGCAGGCACGTCGTCTCGGTCGTCGACTACTTCTCCTCGCTCCAATCCACCGGGGGACTCGACGCCGTAGCGAGTTGTCGCCGCGTCGTCGTTCCCACACACTGACACCGTGCTCCAGGTCCAGTCACTTCACGTCGAGGTCGGTGGTCGCCTCGTCGTCGAGGACGCCACGTTCACCGTGATGCCCAAGGACAAGGTTGGCCTCGTCGGCCGGAACGGTGCGGGCAAGACGAGCCTGTTCAAGGTGCTCGGTGGTGAAGCCGAGCCGACGGGTGGCAAAGTCGTGCGGAAGGGTGGCTTCGGATACTTGCCGCAGGATCCACGGATCGCCGGCGTGTACGACGGACGCACCGCGATTTCGCACGTGCTGTCGGGTCGCAACATCGACGACGATCTCGCGCGCCTCGAGAAACTGCGCATCGCGATGGAAGAAGATGCGAGTGAGCGCAACGTGTCGCGCTTCAGCCGCGCCGAGGACGAGTTCGCTCTCAAGGGTGGTTACGCGGCCGAAAGTGAGGCTCGAGCCATCGCGGCTGGGCTCGGCCTCGGGCAATCGCGACTCGATCTGCCGGTCGGCGTGTTGTCGGGTGGCGAACGTCGACGCGTCGAGTTGTCGCGCATCCTGTTCGCTGGGAGCGACGCACTTCTTCTCGACGAGCCGACCAACCACCTCGACGTCGACGCCAAGTCCTGGTTGCTCGAGTTCCTTCGTTCGTACCGCGGCGCCCTCCTCGTGATCAGCCACGACCTCGATCTCCTCGACGAGGCGATCACGCGAGTTCTTCATCTCGATCGTCCGGCTGAAGACGCGGTCGGCCACCTCGTCGAGTACCGCGGCACCTACACGCAGTACCAGAAGGCCCGCGCCGACGACGAAGAGCGCCTGGCCAAGAAAGCGGCGTTGCAGGCCAAGGAGATCCAACGACTGCAGACCGTTGTCGACCGCTTCGGTGCCAAGGCAACCAAGGCGGCGATGGCTCACTCCATCGAAAAGCGCATCGACCGACTCGAGTCGGCGCGTGTCGTCGGCCCGACCGCGACAAAGGCGATCACCGTGCGTTTTCCTGATCCGCCACCGAGCGGTGAGACCGTGGTCGTGGCCGAGCACCTGTGCAAGGGTTACGGAGGCCCGCCAGTGTTCGAGGATGTCACGTTCGATCTCGGTCGTGGCGAGCGCCTGCTCGTTCTCGGTCTCAATGGTGCCGGAAAGACGAGTCTCCTGCGGATCCTCGCTGGTGAGACCTCGGCCGATCTCGGCGACTTCCGGTGGGGCCACAACGTTCACGTGGGCTACTACGCCCAGGAGCACGACAACCTCGACACCAACTCGTCTCTCCTCGACAACATCCGGCGAGAGGTTCCGCCCGGAGTTCAACTGACCGAGACGCAACTGCGCGGACTGCTCGGCATGTTCGGACTGTCGGGCGAGAAGGTGTTCCAGCGGTCCGGCACGCTCTCGGGTGGTGAGAAGACCAAGTTGGCGCTGGCCATGTTGATGGTGGGGCGCAACAACGTCCTGCTCCTCGACGAACCCACCAACAATCTCGATCCGGCGAGTCGCGAAGCGGTGGCCGATTCACTCGCGTCCTGGAAGGGTTCGATCATCTTCGTGAGCCACGACGTGGAGTTCGTCGAACGACTCGATCCGACCAAGGTCCTCCTCATGCCCGATGGGCAGGTCGACTACTTCGGGGCCGACTGGCTCGACGTGGTGAGCCTGGCCTGACGTCTCGGTGCCGAGGTCTCGGGCGGCGGCGACTACGGTGCCCCGCATGCGAGTAGGAATCTTCGGCGGAGCCGCCAACGACGGATCGATCGATGCCATG
>CAYNKE010000023.1:0-3228 GCA_964397715.1 uncultured Bifidobacterium sp.
TTCGCCATGACGTGCTTGATGCGCGTGTAGTCGTCGAGCGCGTACGCCGACAGGTCCTTGCCGTAGCCCGACTTCTTGAATCCACCGTGGGGCATCTCGGCGACCATCGGGATGTGCGTGTTGACCCACACACAACCGAAGTCGAGTCGCTTGGTCATCCGCATCGCGCGGGCGAAGTCCTTCGTCCAGACCGATGACGCGAGTCCGTACTCGACGCCGTTGGCCAAGCGGACCGCTTCGTCTTCATCGGAGAACTTCTGCACCGTGATGACCGGCCCGAAGATCTCGTTCTGGATCACCTCGTCGTCCTGCTTCAAATTGCTCACGACCGTCGGAGCGAAGAAGTAACCCTTCGTGCCTTGCTGCGCACCACCCGCGTTCACTTCAGCGTGCTTGGGGAGGCGCTCGAGGAAGCCGTGCACACGGGCCAATTGGTTGGCGTTGTTGACCGGACCGAAGAAAGTGTCCTCGGAATCGGGTGCACCGCACACCGTGGCCTTGGCCTGCTCGCTGAGCGCGGCGACGAAATCCTTGTAGGCACCGGCGGAGCAGAGCACGCGCGTGGCCGCGGTGCAGTCCTGTCCGGCGTTGAAGTAGCCACCGATGGCGATGCCCTCCGCGGCGGCCTCGATGTCAGCGTCGTCGAACACGACGACCGGCGCCTTGCCTCCGAGTTCGAGATGCACGCGCTTCAGTGACTTGGCGGCGGCCTCGGCGACCTCCATGCCCGCACGTACCGAACCCGTGACGCTCACGAGCGAGGGCGTGTCATGTGCGACCATCGCTCGACCGGTGTCGCGGTCGCCGCAGATGACGTTCACGACGCCCGGGGGCAAGAACTCGGCACAGATCTCGGCGAGAAGTGTGGTGGTCACCGGCGTGGTGTCACTCGGCTTGAGGACCACGGTGTTGCCCGCGGCCACCGCCGGCGCGAACTTCCAGACCGCCATCATCATCGGATAGTTCCAGGGAGCGACCTGAGCGCACACCCCCACCGGTTCACGCCGGATGTAGCTCGTCATGCCCGGCACGTATTCGCCGGCGCTCTTTCCTTCGAGATGACGGGCCGCGGTCGCGAAGAACCGCACGTGGTCCACCATCGGCGGGATCTCCTCGGAGCGCGTGATGCCGATCGGCTTGCCGCAGTTCTCCGACTCGAGGGCGACGAACTCCTCGCCACGCGCCTCGATGGCATCAGCGATGCGGAAGAGCGCGAGGGAGCGATCCTTGGGCGTCGAGTCTCTCCAGGCTTCGAAGGCATCGGCGGCGGCCTTCATGGCGGCGTCGACATCGGCCGCTCCGGAGTTGGGAGCCGTCGCGTACTGCTCCCCAGAAGTGGGATCGATCACCGGGATCGTCTTGCCGTCGGAAGCATCGACGTACTTGCCGTTCACGAAGTTGCGATAGGTCTTCATGAGCACACCTTAGTAGTGACCGCAGCGGTGACGACTGGGGACGCCGCCGGGCCCGTCAGTCAGCGCGGGGCTCTCCACATCGGCCAGGCGGTCGGACCGCCGCGGGCCGAGATCTCCCCGACGACTTCGAAGCCGAAGCGTCGGTAATACGGAACGTTGGAGTCCTTCGACGACTCGAGGTACACACCAATGCCTTCGGCATCGGCTCGATCGAGGAAAGGCGTGATGAGCGAAGCCCCGAGGCCGCGGCCCTGTGATGCTGGCTCGGTCCCGACGACTTCGAGGTAGTAGTGCGGCTCACGGGGATGAACTTTCTCCATCTTCGACAACCAGAAGAGTGCCCGCGCGAGATTTCGTCCGTAGGCGCGTACGGTCAGCGGCAGAGTCTTCGCGATCGACGACCACGGCACTTTCCAATGTCCCGGCACCGCCCAGAAGGCCGCGGCTTCACGACCCGGCGTGCTCCAGACCTCGCCGTGTTGGATCATGTTGAGGCCGAGCATGCGGAATGCGAGCCGCGCTCGCCGATCGTCGTAACCCCCGGGCAGCAGATACTGGAAGACCGGGTCGTCGGCGAACGCTTCGACGAGCGACGGAAGGACGGCGTCGAGCGTCGTTGCGTCGACTCTCACCGGTGCCACTGAGGTCACGCAACGACCATAACGCTAGGTTTGCGTCCATGGCCACCCTCGTTCACGAACTCGACATCCCCGCGGTCGACTTCGTCTTCGCCGACGCCCAGGAACAGCGCGATCGACTGGTCGCTGTCGCTCAGGAGTCCTGGATCGCCCGCGGCACATTCGCCCATCTGGTGTTCACGTACGAGGACTGCCAGGCGATCCTGCGCGACAAGCGCTGGCACAATGCCGCCGCTCTCGTCACGGCATTCAACGGCGTCACCGATCCACGACTGCTCGAGAATCGACGCGAGTCGATCCTGTCGGCGGAGGGCGATGTTCATACGCGCCTGCGCAGGCTCGTCGCGCCGTCGTTCACTCCCCGATCGGCCGACCGACTCCGACCCTTCATGCGCGAGGTTCTCGACAACTTGCTCGATCAGGTCACGGAGTCCGGCCGATGCGACCTGGTGGCCGATGTGTGCGATCCGTACCCGATCCCGATCATCTGCGAACTCCTCGGAGCCCCCAAGAGCGACTGGAAGTCGTTCAGCGTCTGGGCCGAGGACGTCCTGCGAATCTTCAATCCGAACGCCGCCGAGGAGACCGAGCGAATCGTCAAGGCCCAGACCGAACTCGAGGAATACACCCGGCAATTGATCGCCGACCGACGCAACAAGCCGGCTGACGACCTGATCACCAGCCTCATCGCCGCCGAGGAAGCCGGCGACAAGTTGAGCGAGGACGAACTCGTGATGATGGTTCAGGCCGTGATCGTGGGCGGTACCGACACCACGCGCAACCAACTCGGCTGCTCGGTCGCATTGTTCGCCGACCACCCCGATCAATGGAAGCTCCTGGCCGATCAACCCGAACTCGCTCCCCGTGCGGTGGAAGAAACGATGCGTTACTTCGGTGCGGTGCGCAGCACCGGCCGGATCGCGAGCGTCGACATCGAGTACAAGGGTGTCCTGTTTCCGAAAGGCTCGTTCGTTGCTCCGGCGCTGGCGATCGCCAACCGTGACTCGTCGGTGTACCCCGACCCCGAGACGTTCGACATCCGACGAGAGCCGTCGGGTCAGCCGCAGATGACGTTCGGCTCGGGCATCCACTACTGCCTCGGCGCCGCGCTGTCGCGAGCCGAGCAACAAGAAGCCCTCGTGATCATGGCCAAGCGCATGCCGAACATGAAGATC
>CAYNKE010000023.1:3328-22007 GCA_964397715.1 uncultured Bifidobacterium sp.
CGAGCAACAAGAAGCCCTCGTGATCATGGCCAAGCGCATGCCGAACATGAAGATCGACGGCGCGGTCTCGTGGAAGCCGTCCACGACGGCGATCTACGGACCCGAGAAACTCCCCCTCACCTTCGACCCGTCCTGAACCAACTCGTAGCCACTGACCCGACGAGTTCGAGTCGCCTTATCTCCCGATCCCATTAGAGTCGGATGACATGTCCGGGGGGGTCGTGCTCGCGCTTCGTGGCGTCAGCAAAAGGTTCGGCGCGATCGTCGCCGCCGACGACGTGTCGCTCGACATCCGCGAGGGCGAGTTCTTCGCGATGCTCGGGCCGTCGGGGTCCGGGAAGACCACCATCTTGCGGATGATCGCCGGCTTCGAGAAGCCCGACGCGGGGACGATCGTTCTCGGCGATCGCGACATCACGAACGAGGCGGCCTTCGATCGCGATGTCAACACGGTCTTCCAGGACTACGCCCTCTTCCCGCACATGACGGTGCTCGAGAACGTCGAATACGGACTCAAGGTCACGCGCGTCGCCAAGGCCGAGCGAACCGAACGGGCCCGGTCGGCCCTCGCCGCGGTCCGTCTCGCGGGCTACGACGACCGTCGTCCGCATCAACTGTCGGGGGGCCAGCGCCAGCGTGTCGCCCTGGCCCGCGCGCTCGTGAAGGAGCCTCGCGTCCTCCTTCTCGACGAGCCACTCGGTGCTCTCGACCTCAAGTTGCGCGAAGAGATGCAGATCGAACTCAAGGCGATCCAGGAGCGAGTCGGAATCACCTTCGTCTTCGTCACCCACGACCAGGGCGAAGCGTTGTCGATGAGCCACCGGATCGCGGTCTTCAACGAAGGCCGGATCGAGCAAGTCGGAACGCCCCGCGAGGTGTACGAGAGGCCGGCCACCGCATTCGTCGCCAGCTTCGTCGGATCGACGAATCTGATCAGCGGCGAGCGCGCGACACGGCTCATCGGTCGCGCCGGCACGTTCACGCTTCGACCGGAACACGTTCGAATCGGCGTCGGCGGAGCCGGAACGAGCGCTCGTGTCCAGAGCGTCCAGTATCTCGGCGCGGAAACGCGCCTGCTCTGCCAACTATCGGACGGGAGCACTTTGCTTGCGAGTGGGTTGAGCACCGAACTCGGCGGCACGACAGTCGGTCACGACGTCGTGCTGTCATGGGATCCCGCCACCGTGTTCGCGGTGACGGACAACGGCTCGGTCGAACCGAGCCTCGAAAACAAAGGGGGAAGTCAATGAAGCGACTGATGGCACTTGGTGCCACGGCCCTTCTCGTCATCGCGGCATGCGGTGGCGACGACGATTCGAAGGGAGGGAAACTCGACAAGCTCGGCGAAGGTGAAGGCCAGGTGAACCTGGTCGCCTGGGGCGGCTACGTGGAGGACGGCTCCACCGATCCCGCGGTCGACTGGGTGACCGGTTTCGAAGAAGAGACGGGCTGCCAAGTCAACGTCAAGATCGGAAACACCTCCGACGAGATGGTCGAACTCATGCAGAGCGGCGAGTACGACGCGGTCTCGGCATCAGGTGACGCCACTCTGCGCCTCATCGCCGGCGGCGACGTCGTTCCCGTGAACACCGATCTGATTCCGAACTATGCCGACGTCTTCGACGACTTGAAGAACAAGCCGTGGAACAGCGTCGACGGCGAGGCGTACGGCGTGCCGCATGGTCGCGGCGCGAACGTCCTCGCCTACAACGCGGACTCCGGCCCGGCGCCGACGTCGATCAAGGACATGTTCGAGCCCAGCAGTCCGTGGGCTGGCAAGATCTCGGTCTACGACAGCCCGATCTACATCGCCGATGCCGCGATCTACTTGATGGCGACGCAGCCCGAACTCGGAATCACCGACCCGTACGCTCTCGATCAGACCCAGTTCGACGCGGCCATCGAGGCCCTGAAGACGCAGGAGTCGATCGTCGGCCAGTACTGGTCGCTGTACACCGACCAGCAGGCGGCTCTCGAGTCCGGTTCGGTCACGCTCGGAACGTCGTGGCAGGTGATCGTGAACCTGGCTTCGGCCAACGCTCCCAGCATCATGGCCAACAAGGCTGAGGACGGTGCGACTGGTTGGTCGGACACGTGGATGGTCTCCAGCAAGGCCAAGCATCCGAACTGCGCGTACATGTGGCTGAACCACATCATCTCGCCGGAGGCGAACGCCGCAGTGGCCGAATGGTTCGGCGAGGCCCCCTCGAACGCCAAGTCGTGCGAGTTGACCGCCGATCCGAACCACTGCGCGACCTATCACGCCGGTGAGACCGACTACTGGACGAACGTCTACTACTGGACCACGCCCACCAAGAACTGCCTCGACGGCCGCAAGGACGTCGAGTGTGTTCCGTACACCGAATGGGTGAACGCTTGGAACGAGCTGAGGGCTTAGACCCCTCGCTGTCGCGGTACTTCGGTGCCCGGCGCCGTTTGGCGCTGGGCACCGTGGTGTCCGCACCCCTCACGTGGCTCGTGGTCGTCTACCTCGGGTCACTCGGCCTGCTCGTGACGAGCGCCTTCTTCAAACTCGACGAATTCACCGGCAAGTCCACGTCCGATTGGACGATCGGCAATCTCGACGTCGCTTTCACCACCGGCGCCTACCGGACCCTCGTCATTCGAAGCATCTTCATCGCGGCCGGGGCGACTCTCGTCTGTGCCACCATCGCGATTCCGGTCGCGTTCTACATCTCTCGTCTGGCCAAGTCGTGGAGCAAGCGCGGACTGATCGTCGCGCTCACGATTCCGCTGTGGGCCGGCTATCTCGTGAAGGCGTACGCCCTGCGGGCCGTGTTCGAACCGGGCTCGGGACCCAACGCCGGCGGATTCCTCAATTCGATCATCGGCTGGTCCCCCGGATTCGGCTTCACGGCGACGGTCGTGACGCTCGCCTACATGTGGTTCCCCTACATGCTCCTACCGATCTACACCGGCTTCGAACGACTCCCCGACTCGCTGCTCGACGCCAGCGGCGATCTCGGCGCCGGCACGTTCCAGACGTTCCGACACGTGGTCTTCCCGATGCTCGTGCCGTCGATCGCGGCTGGGAGCATCTTCACGTTCTCGCTGTCACTCGGCGACTACATCACCGTGAAGGTGGTCGGTGGCACCACGCAGATGATCGGCAACATCATCGAACGCACCTTGCTCGCACCCAATCAACCGCTCGCCGCGGCGTTCACCTTGTGGCCGATGATGATCATGGTCGCGTACCTCGTCGTCATGGGACGCCTCGGCGCGTTCAGGAATCTCTGATGCAGATCTCCCGACCGGCTCGCGCGTCTCTGCGTGCGATCACGTATCTCACCATCGGCCTCGTGTACCTGCCGCTCGTGATCGTCGTGATCCTGTCGTTCAACGACTCGAACGCGCTGGTGTGGCCACCTCGAGGCTTCACGACTCGCTGGTGGAGCACGTTGCTCGACGTCGAGAGCGCCCGCACGGCGATCTGGACCTCGACCCGCATCGGACTCGTCGCCATGGTGATCGCGGTCGTGCTCGGAACCCTCCTGTCGTTCGCCCTGCAGCGCTTCGAATTCTTCGGGAAGAACACCGTGAGCTTCCTTGCCGTGCTCCCCATCGCGCTTCCCGGAATCGTCACCGGTGTGGCCTTGCGCAACACGTTCGTCCGCTTCGGCTGGGACCTCGGCTACACGAGTGTCGTCGTCGGTCACGCGACGTTCTGCATCGTCGTGGTGTACAACAACGTCGTGGCGCGCTTGCGTCGGACTTCGCCGAACCTCCGCGAGGCCTCAGCCGATCTCGGGGCGACTTCGGTGCAGACGTTCCGCTTCGTGACCTGGCCGCTGATGCGCTCAGCCGTCGCCGCCGGTGCGATCCTGGCCTTCGCCTTGTCGTTCGACGAGGTGGTGGTCACGACGTTCACCGCCGGAGCCGGCGTCTCGACGCTGCCGCAGTGGATCCTCAACAACTTTTCGCGCCCGAACGTCCTTCCGTACGTCACGGTCGTGGCGACTCTGGTGATGATCGTGTCGCTCCCCATCGCCTGGCTCGCTCAGCGACTCTCCGACAGCCCCGATTCGCGCTGACTCACGCCGAACCCGTGCGATTCCGGGTCGAGGCCGAGACACCCGGCGTCCAATTACCGACCCAGTCGCAGGTGATGGCACCATGAAGACATGTCGAAGACGATCAAACTCGGTTACTCCACTGGCTACTGGTCGGCCGGCCCGCCCAAGGGTGCGCTCGAAGGAGTGAAGGAAGCCGACCGTCTCGGCTTCGATTCGGTCTGGACCGCCGAGGCCTACGGTTCCGACGCTCTGTCGCCGCTCGCCTGGTGGGGATCCCAGACGTCCAACGTTCGTCTCGGGACCTCGATCATGCAGATGAACGCGCGCACTCCAACGGCCGCCGCGATGGCGGCCATCACGATGGACCATCTCTCCAACGGCCGATTCATTCTCGGCCTCGGGGTGAGCGGTCCTCAGGTGGTGGAAGGCTGGTACGGCCAGGCGTACGGCAAGCCGCTCGCCCGTACGCGCGAGTACGTCGAGATCGTTCGCGACGTGATTCGCCGCGAGAAGCCCATCGAGCATCACGGCGAGTTCTACGACCTTCCGTACACGGGGTCCGATGGCCGCGGCCTCGGCAAGCCGCTCAAGTCGACGGTGCACCCGCTGCGCAACGAGATTCCGATCTTCCTCGGCGCCGAGGGCCCGAAGAACGTCGCGCTCTCGGCCGAGATCTGCGACGGCTGGTTGCCGCTCTTCTTCGCTCCCAAAGAGGACGCTTTCTACCGCAAGTGCCTCGCTGAAGGGTTCGCCAAGTCGGGCGAAGCCAACAAGGCCGATCGCTTCGAGGTCGCGAGCACCATCCTGATCGTGCCGGGTGACGACGTCGAGAAGTGCGCCGACATGGTGCGGCCGTTCCTCGCGCTCTACGCCGGTGGCATGGGCGCCCGCGGCGCCAACTTCCACTTCGAGGTGTTCGCGCGTATGGGCTACGAAGACGTCGCACTCAAGGTGCAGGACCTCTACCTCGCCGGCAAGAAGGACGAGGCGGCGGCCGCGATTCCCCTCGCGATGGTGGAAGACGTGGCGCTCGTCGGACCGCCCGACAAGATCAAGGGCGAACTCGACCGCTGGAAAGAGACCTGCATCACGACCTTCCTCGTGAGCGGTCCGCCCATGGTCCTGCCGCTCTACGCCGACCTCATCCACGGCTGATCGGTCATCCGATGGGCGATACGACGTTCGCGACGATCGCTCGTCAACGTGACCTGATCTCGTCGGGTCAGGCTTCCGCACTCGAGGTCGTCGACGACGCGTTGGCACGAGCGGCCGAGGTGCAGCCGAAACTCAACTGCTTCGTCGAGATCTGGGCCGATGAAGCCCGCGAGCGCGCGCGATCGCTCGGACGGCCCGATGGCCGGGCGTTGTTCGGCATACCGGTCGCTATCAAGGACACGTCACCCTGGAACGGGCACCGTCTCACGCTCGGCTCGCGCACGCACGCCGACCACGTTGCGTCCACCACCGGTTGGGTCGTCGAACGACTTCTGGCCGCCGGTGCGGTGATCATCGGCAGCACGAACACTCCCGAATTCGCTCATGCCGGCATCACCGACAACCCGCTCCACGGTGCGACTCGCAACCCGTGGAACACCGAGCGCACGACGGGTGGATCGAGCGGTGGATCGGCCGCCGCCGTCGCGTCGGGATGCGTCGCCGTCGCCGAAGGCTCCGACATGGGTGGATCCGTTCGTATTCCGTCGGCTTGGTGCGGTCTGGTCGGACTGAAACCGTCGCTCGGCCGCATCCCGATGGACGTACTGCCCGGTCTCTGGGACCTGATTTCGCATCACGGACCGCTCGCACGAAGTGTCGACGACGCGTGGGAGTTTCTGCTCGCAACGCAGGGGCCGTCTCTCCGTGATCCGTTCTCGACGCACGCTCCGATCGTGCGTCGTGATGTCGACCTTTCCTCCGTGAGTGTCGCCTGGTCGATCGACCTCGGCTGCTGGGCCGTCCACGACGAGATTGCCGATGCGGTCACCGCCGCCGTCGACGTGCTTCGAGGTGCGGGCACACGATGCACTCCCGCGCCTCCGCTCTTCACCGCCGAGGACAATGGTCTGTGGCTGAAACTCTGGGGCGTCTTCATGGCCGCGTACTACGGCGAACACGCCGACACCCGTCCCGACGATCTCGACAGCGATGTTCGACGTTTGATCGAACTCGGTCGCGTGTTCAGCGCCGTCGACGCGAAGAGGATGGAGATCGAACGCACCGCGGTGTGGAATCGCGTGGCCGCGGTTCTCGTCGAGCACGACGTCATCGTGTGCCCCACCATGTCGCAACCGCCCGGTCCGGCCACCAAAGCGCAGAACGATCGGCGAAACGTTGCGCGAGACGATGGCCGTCACCACTCCGAGGACATGACCTCGGTCTGGAACCTGGTGTCACCTCTTCCGATCGTGTCGGTGCCGTGTGGCCGTCACGGTGGCGCGGACACCGGACTACCGATCGGCCTGCAGGTGGTCGGTCGACCGGGTCGTGAGGATGTCGTGCTGTCGGTTGCGCGGGCGATCGAGGCGCAGGTGGGCGCGCCGAGTTGGCGCTAGTCGCAACAGGAGTCGCGCCAACCGCATCCCGAGCACTTGAAGTGAGCGTGTTCGGGGAACAGGTCCGATCCGCACAGCGGACATTCGGGAAAGGTTCCACGAGGCGAACGGCACGCCGACGCGCGATTCGCTTCCTCGATCGAACGACTGGACTGATTCACATCGTGAGTCACACGACGAGTTTGTCACCGTTCCGGTTCAGGAGAGCGGACCCTCACTAGGCTCGCCACGGCCCATGAACGACCGACTTCCTCCGCTCCCTCACGGGCACACACCGGGTTCGGCCCGGGCCGCGATGGCTTACCGCGACTACCGGCTCATCTGGTCGGGCCTCTTCTTCTCCAACATCGGAACGTGGATGCAGAACCTCGCACTGCCCGCTTACGTCGATCATCGGACCGGGTCGGCGCAGATCGTGTCGCTTCTCGTCTTCGCTCAGCTCGGCCCGATCCTGCTGCTGGCCGTACCGGGTGGGCTCATCGCCGATCGCTTCGACCGCAAGCGGTGGCTGATGGGGATGCAGTGGGTCCAACTGGTCTTCGCCTTGGTGATCGCCGCGTTAGTCGCATCCGATGGCCCGATCTGGTCGCTGTTCGTCGCCCAGGCCGCGGTCGGGATCGCCAACGCTCTCAACAATCCGGCGTTCCAGGCCACCATCCCGATGCTCGTCGACAAGCGAGACCTGGCCGGAGCCATCTCGATGAACTCGATGCAGTTGAACGGTACGCGCGTGCTCGGACCGAGCATCGCCGCACTCCTCAAGATCCTGGGAGTGTCGACCGCAAGCCTCTTCGTCATCAATGCCGCGACCTACTTGGTGCTGATCGTCGCTCTCACGATGGTCACGTTGCCGGACGTTCGAACCCTCGATCACGACAAGGGTTGGCGGCGCCTGTTCACCGGAGTGAACATCGCTCGCGACCGTCCGGTGCTGTCACGTTTGCTCCTGTCGATGGCCACGTTCTCGTTCTTCTCGCTTGTCGTGATCGCGCTGTTTCCGTCGGTGACGCGCGAGAACATGGGCGTCGATCCAGAAGGCTCGACGTATCGCTGGATCTACGCGGTGTTCGGTACGGGCGCGTTCGCCGGCGCGGCGGCCGCTGGAACCTTTCTCACCAAGGTCCACCGACCCAAGGTGATCTCGGCATCGTTCGTGGGCTTCGGGATCAGCCTCGCGGTGTTCGGACTCATCCGATCTCCGGGACCGGCCTTTCCCGCCGGATTCGCCCTCGGGACGTTCTATTTCCTGCTGGCCACCGTCATGGCCACGGTGTTCCAGCAGAACCTGCGCGACGAGGAGCGCGTGACCGTGATGCCGCTGTGGTTCATGTCGTTCGGCGGGACCATCACGATCGGCGGCCTGGCGGCCGGGCCGGTCATCGATGCGGTCGGCGCGCGCTGGGTGTTGATGATCGGCGCGGCCTACGCACTCTTCCTCTCGTGGTGGTGCAACGTCGACCGCTTGCCGCGTTGGGCCTTCCTCAAGGACGCGTGACCGCTTCCACCACGCGTTCGAGGGCGGCGACGCGACTCGCTTTCACGAGCACGGCATCCCCCGCGACGAGGTGCTCGATCAGCGCCACCGCCTCGTCGTGGCTCACCGGTGCGGGACCGTAGAGATCGGTTCCGATCGCCGCGATCTCGACGCCCAGTTCACGCGCACGGCTCGCGACACGAGCATGAGCCTCGGTCGGATCGTCGAGTTCGGCCATCAGCCCCAGCACGGCGAGCTTGCGACCCGACCCGAGCGCAACGAGTGTGTCGAGTGCCGCCAGCATCGACGTCGGGTTGGCGTTGTAGCAGTCGTCGAGCAGCGTCGCTCCGGACGCGAGCGCGACCGAGTTCGAACGGTGTGCGCTCACCCGCGCATCGGCGAGGCCAGCAACCATGGCGGCGAGCGGAACTCCGAGGGCCGAGCCCACGGCGATCGCGGCCGCGGCGTTGGAAGCCGAATGTCGACCGGGGATCGACAAGCGCACGGGAGCCGAACCCTCCGGGGTGAACACCACGAACCGCGCACAACCGTTCCGGTCGAGTTCGAGTTCGGTGATTCGCACATCGGCTGATACGGATTCACCGTACGAGAGCACCCGAGCCGACGTGCGCGAACTCATCGCGATCACCCGCTCGTCGTCGGCGTTGAGGACCGCGACACCGAACGAAGGCAGCGCCTCCACCAGTTCACCCTTGGCTCGTGCGACTCCATCGAGCCCGCCCACCAGACTCGTGTGCGCCTCGCCAACGCGTGTGACGACGCCCACGGCCGGTCGGCCGATTCGACACAGCAGGTCGATCTGGCCGAACCCGCGCATGCCCATCTCGAGAACCAGGACCTCGGTGTCGATCGGGGCGTTCAGCAACGTGATCGGCAAGCCCTGCTCGTTGTTGTACGAACGTTCGGATGCGACGGTGCGCTTGGTGCCCGAGATCGCCGCCGCGACGAGATCCTTCGTGGTGGTCTTGCCGACCGAACCCGTGATGCCCACCGCCATCGTGCCGGCGGGAAACCTCGTGCGCGCCCAACGGGCCGCGTTCATGAGGGCGTCGCCGGTGTCGGCGACTTCGACGCACGCGATACGGTCCGCCAGATCGGTGCGGGCCGAGCGCGAGGACAGATAGGCCACGGCGCCACGAGCGACTGCGTCGTCCACGAAGTCGTGCCCATCTCGTTCGGCGACGAGCGGCACGAACATCTGACCGGCGTTCAGAGTGCGCGAGTCGAAGGATGCTCCGTCGATCTCCAGGTCCGGGCCCACCAAACGACACGGCCCGTGCTCGGCGAGAGCACGGGCCAGGTCAGAAGCACGCCATCGCATGCTCCGAAAGTACTGCCGAAAATCAGTGGCTGGCGGGAATCTCCTCGCCCAGTGCGAACTTGGTGTACTCCTCGCCGGTGTCCTCCATGTTCTCGAACTGGATGACGCCCATCTCCTCGTAGCGCTTGCGCAGCCACGAGTCGTTGCGGTCGAGCAGGCCGAGCTTCTTGCAGTTGGGGACGATCTTGCTGAAGAGCATCTGCTGGAAGACCTCGCGGGTGGGGTCGTTCAGGACCAACGGGATCACGTCACGGGTGTTGATGCCCATGCGCTCCCAGACCTCCTGCGACATGAAGCGGTCGCGCATACGCACCGACGCCTCGTAGGCGAACTCCTGGCGAACCTTGATCTCGGAGTCGCTCATCTCGGCGTACGCCTCCTGCAACGACAGGACGCCGAAGGCCACGTGACGGGCCTCGTCGCTCATGACGTAGCGGAGCAGCTGCTTGAGCAACGGCTCGCTCGTGAACTGGTACAGGTTGCCGAACGCGGCCAGAGCCAGACCCTCGACCATCACTTGCATGCCGAGGTAGGTCATGTCCCAGTTGCTGTCGTTGATGATGTCGTCGAGGAGCATGCGCAGGTGCGCGTTGATCTGGAATCCGCCACCCAACTTCTCGTCGAGATAACGGGCGAACACTTCGACGTGACGAGCCTCGTCGACCACCTGGGTCGAGGCGTACAGCTTGGCGTCGTACCACGGCACCGTCTCGGTGATCTTGGCGGTGCACAGAAGCGCACCCTGCTCGCCGTGCATGAACTGCGACAGGCTCCACTTGCGTTGGAGAACGGCGAACTCGGTCCATTCCTTGTCGCCCCACTTCGCGACCGGTGTGCCGTCGTAGTGCGAAGCGGTGAGGCCCGACACGGCAGCGGCGAGATCGGCCGACACCTGAGCCTCGACGTCGACGTCGGTGTCCCAGGGCAGGTCGGTCGTGGCGTTCCACTGGCCGACCTTGGCCTTCTCGTACAGACGGCGCAGCGCCGGGCGAGCCAGCGAATAGTCCCACGAGAAGATCGCGTCGGCATTGTCCTTCACCACGTGCTGAACCTCGTTGGGGTCGCACGTGGGAATGGCCAGGATCGCCTCGATGTCGTTGAGTTCGGCGCGGCCGATGATCTCTGTGCTCTCGTGCTCGGTGATGCTCATGGTGTCTCCTGTTGTCTGAATCGGTTGGGTAGTCGGATGGTGGACGGGCTAACTGACGGGAAGATCGATGAAGGCGACGAGGGGTGCGAAGAACTCGCGAGCCGACTCGGGGTCGGCCAGATCGACGAGGGAACTCGGCGCCAGGAAGTGCGAAATGACGAGTCGCGCAAGGAGGTCGACGAAGCGGATACCGACGTCGTGCGGCACGTAGGCCGTGACCATCGGGAGCAGGTACGCCGACGCGACGTTGATGATCCGCGGAAGTCCGTCCACGGTGAGATCACGAATGGCCGTGGCCTCCTCGGCCGCCAGCATCGTGACGAGATGCTCGTCGTTGCGCAATGCGGTGGTCGCGTAGGCCGCGATCTGCACGGTGAGATCGAGCAGCGAATCGGAGTCGCCGAGCGCCGAGCGCATCCCCTCGAAGAACTCGCGGGTGTTGCGCACACGCAATGCCTCGAACATGACGTCCTTGCCGCCCGGGAACATGCGGTAGATCGACGCGCGCGAAACCTTCGACTCGTTGGCGACGTCGTCGACCGTGACCTTGCCGAGCCCCCAGCGCACGATGCACTCGTGAAGTGCGTCGAGAACACGATCCTCAGCGGATCGAAGCGGTGCCATGTCGATGGTCACAGTTGAGACACTAAGACGACATCTGTCTCACCGTCAACCCCCTGATCGTCGCGCTTCTCGTCCGGTCCTCCGCCCGGCGGCGAACAGAAACCTGACCATCCGGGTCAGGAATTAGAGTGAGTCCCGCTAGCCTCGGGAATCGTTCCCCACGACGGAACCGTTCCCAGACCCGAAAGGACCCCCATGATCCGCCGTCTGTCCCTGGCCGCCGCCCTCCTCGGCACCCTCACCCTCGTCGCCTGCGGTGGCGACGACAAGAGTTCGAGCGGTGGCGACTGCCCCACCATCACCGAGGGCAAGCTCACCATCGCCACTGGCAACCCGGCCTACTCCCCGTGGGTCGAGAACGACGCTCCCGAGAGCGGCGAAGGATTCGAGGCCGCGGTGGCCTACGCCGTCGCCGGAGAACTCGGATACGACGCCGCGAACGTCGTGTGGGTGCGCACCACCTTCGACGAGGCGATCCAGCCCGGCGCGAAGAACTTCGACTTCAACCTCCAGCAGTACTCCATCACTCCGGAGCGCTCCGAAATCGTGTCGTTCAGCGATCCGTACTACACGACCAACCAAGCACTCGTCGCTCTCGACGGCTCGCCGGCCATCGGCGCCAAGTCCGTCGCCGATCTCGTCGACGTGAAGTTCGGCGCGCAGGCCGGCACCACGAGCCTCGAGTTCATCAACAACGTCATCAAGCCCTCGAACGAAGCCTTCGTCTACGACGACAACGCCGGGGCCAAGGCTGCTCTCGAAGCCGGCCAGATCGACGCGATCGTCGTCGACCTCCCGACCGCTCTCTACATCTCGGCTGTCGAGATCGAAGGATCCTCGGTCGTTGGTCAGTTCCCGGCCGATGCCGGTGGCTCGACCGACAACTTCGGTCTGTTGTTCGAGAAGGACAACAAGCTCGTCGGCTGCGTGAACAAGGCCCTCGCGTCTCTCAAGGAGTCGGGCCAGTTGGCCGAGATCACCACCAAGTGGTTGAGCGAGAACGTGGGCGCGCCGGTCATCTCGGTGGGATGATCGACCACACCATTCATTCAGCACTCACGGCGTAATCTCGACGCCATGAACGATTCGATGCCCGGGCCGAGCGATCGCCCGGGCATCGTCGCGTCCGGCCCCGACACGCGCCAACGCAAACAGCCGACTCGTCGACAGGCGTACGAACGCCGCCAACGCCGTCGTTCCGTCACCGTCGCCGCGGCGTCCACCGCGATCGTCGTCGGGGCGTTGGTGATCTTCGTCCCACTCACACCGGGTTGGGATCGGGTGAAGAAGTCGTTCTTCGACGGCGAACTCTTCGGCGACTCGTTCCCGCGACTTCTCGACGCCTTCGTGAAGAACCTCCAGATCTTCGCGTGGAGCACACCGTTCATCCTCGCCGTCGGCATGCTGCTCGCCGTCTTCCGAAGCGTCCGGACGCCGGCGCTCTTCCCGCTGCGACTCTTCGCCGCGGCGTACACCGACATCTTCCGCGGCGTCCCGGTCATCCTCACGATCCTCCTGATCGGATTCGGAGTTCCGGGACTCGGCCTCGATCGCCCGTACAACAGCCCGTACCTGTGGGGAACGGTGGCGCTCGTGCTCGCGTACTCGGCCTATGTCGCCGAGGTCTTTCGCGCCGGGATCGAGAGCGTGCACGAGAGCCAGCGCGCCGGTGCGCGATCGCTCGGTCTCTCGTCGAGTCAGACCATGCGCCACGTCGTGATCCCGCAGGCCGTGCGCCGCGTGGTGCCACCACTCATGAACGACATGGTCTCGCTGCAGAAGGACGTCGCACTCGTCAGCCTCATCGGTCCCATCGAGATTTTGCGGCAGGCCGGTATCGACAAGTCGAAGTACGCGAACTTCACGCCCTACGTGGCGGCTGCCGTGATCTTCCTCGCCCTCACGATCCCGGAGACCCGCTTCGTCGACTGGCTCATGGCCCGCGAGCGTCGCCGCACGTCCGGAACGGCGGTTCGATGATTCCGAAATTGCAACTCATCGACGTCCGTAAATCGTTCGGAGCGCGACTCGTCCTCGACGGCATCAGCATCGATGTCGCCGATCGCGAAGTCGTGGCGTTCGTCGGCGCGTCCGGAAGCGGCAAGAGCACTCTCCTGCGCTGCGTGAACCTTCTTGAACCCATCGATGACGGCCAGGTCGTCGTCGACGACGTCGACATCAGCGTGCCGGGCCTGGCCGCCGATCCGATCCGCCGCCGAATCGGGATGGTCTTCCAGAGTTACAACCTCTTCCCGCACATGAGCGTGCTGAAGAACCTCACGCTCGCTCCGCGCAAGGTTCTCGGCCACTCGAAGGACCAGGCCGAGAACACCGCTCGCGAACTCCTCGAACGGTTCGGCCTCGGCGACCGCGTCGACGCCTTCCCCGATCAACTCTCGGGTGGCCAGCAGCAGCGCGTGGCCATCGCGCGCAGTATGGCCATGTCACCGGAGATCCTTCTCCTCGACGAGATCACGTCGGCGCTCGACCCCGAACTCGTGGGCGAAGTGCTCGATGTCGTGCGCGAGCTCAAAGCGGGTGGCATGACGATGCTCATCGTCACCCACGAGATGGCGTTCGCGCGAGAAATCGCCGATCGCGTGTGCTTCTTGCACGAAGGACGGATCGCCGAAGTGTCGGCACCCGACAAGTTCTTCTCGTCGCCCGACACCGATCGGGCGCGTCAGTTCCTTCAGCGTGTGATCGAGTCGGGTCGGTTCTAGGCCGTCGGCAGCTGGTAGTCGGCGAAACGGTCGCGCAAGGTCTTCTTCGAGAACTTGCCGACGCTCGTCTTGGGCACTTCGTCGATGAACACGACGTCGTCTGGCAACTGCCACTTGGCGAGAGTCGGAGCCAAGTAGTCGATGATCTCGGCCGGCGTGAGCGAAGCATCCTTCTCGAGAACGACACACGCCAACGGCCGCTCCGACCACTTGGGGTGCGGGACTCCGATCACGGCGGCTTCGCGAATCTTCGGGTGCGCCATCAGTTCGTTCTCGATCTCGACCGAGCTGATCCATTCACCACCCGACTTGATGAGGTCCTTGGTACGGTCGAGCAGGCGGATCCGACCGCGCTCGTCGACCGAAGCGACGTCACCAGTGCGCAACCAGCCGTCCGCCGTGAAACTCTCGCCGGC
Source organism: uncultured Bifidobacterium sp. (assembly GCA_964397715.1). GTDB lineage: Bacteria > Actinomycetota > Acidimicrobiia > Acidimicrobiales > Ilumatobacteraceae > Casp-actino8. The sequence goes on from CAYNKE010000023.1 coordinate 17,647, forward strand.
GCGCTCGTCGTTGTAATACGTGGCCGCGATCCAGTTGCCACGGCACTGCAACTCGCCACTCGACTCACCGTCCCACGGGACGCTGTTCGTCGTGCCGGGCTCGACGACTCGGCACTCCACGCCGAACATCGCCCGGCCCACCTGAGTGCGCAGATCGGCCTGCGTGTCGACGTCGAGCATCAATTGATCGGAGTCGAGATGGCACACCGCGGCCAGCGGGCTCGTCTCGGTCATGCCCCAGGCCTGCAGGATCGGCAAGCCCGTCTGCTCGCGATAGGCCTCGGACAGGGCGCGCGGAACCGCCGACCCGCCGCACGGAATGGCCCGCAGACTCGACGTGTCGCGGCCCTTGAGTTCGGGGAGCACTCCCATCCAGATGGTCGGGACGCCAGCGGCCACCGTGACCTTCTCGTTCACGATCAGATCGGCCACCGCCTTTCCGGACAGATCGGGACCAGGCATCACGAGATTCGCCCCGGCCGCCACCGCGGCGTGTGCCAGACCCCACGCGTTGGCGTGGAACATCGGCACGACGGGAAGGATCGTGTCGCGTTCGGACACACCGAGACCGTCGACGACCATGGTGGCCATCGTGTGCAGGAAGGTGCTGCGGTGCGAATACACCACACCTTTCGGATTGCCGGTCGTGCCACTCGTGTAACACATCGAGGCCGCGGTGTTCTCGGGAACCTCGACGAATGGCGACGGCTTCGCGGCGGCGATGAGTTTCTCGTAGTCGTGGACTTGGAACTTGCCGAGATCGGCCGGCACGTCGCCCTTGCCGTCGTCCATGATCACGAGATGCTTCACGGTCGTGAACGTCGGCAACAACGGAGCGAGCAGGCCGATGAGCGAGCGGTCGACGAAGATGACCTCGTCTTCGGCGTGGTTGGCTATGTAGGTGAGCTGTTCGGGGAAGAGCCGGATGTTGAGCGTGTGGAGAACGCGACCCGAACAAGGTGCCGCGAAGTAGAGCTCGAGATGCCGCGCGGTGTTCCAGGCGAAGGTCGCGACGCGACCCGATGACGAGATTCCGAGTTGATCGAGCACGGTCCCCACTCGACGCGTGCGGTCGGCCCACGTGGAGTAGTTGGTGCGCTCGAGACCGGTCGCCGTCGCCGTCACGATGGTCTTGCGACCGTGATATCTCTCGGCGCGCTCGAAGATGTGCAGAATCCCGAGCGGGACGTCCTGCATGAGACCCGGAAAATTCGCCACTGTGACTACCCCCTTGTTCGCGCCGACATTAGTGGTCGTCGTGTCATCACGACCAGGGCGCCACGATCGACGAAGCGGCCCGGCACGCAACGAGGCGGTCGCGACATGACGGTGATCGGATGATCTCGTAGATTCTCTTCTCATGTCCGGCCCGCCCCCGTCCGCCGAGGCGGCTCCGCCCATCCACGTCTCGCCCCTTGCCCGTCGCGCGATCCTCTTCGCCGCCGGAATTCTCTTCGCTGTCGGAACGTTCGGTTCGAACATCGGACCGGCCTGGGTCGACGAACGACCCGCGGTCGTGCTCGCGCTGTCGGCCCGTAATCGCAACCTTTTCGGTTCGGTTCCCTTCATCGACCCACTCCCCTACGCCGTCCTCGGATTCGTGCGGTTGTTCGTGGCGGGAGTCGTCCTGTTCTTCCTCGGCCGCTGGTACGGGGAACGCGCCATTCGCTGGACCGAGAACCAGGTGGGTGAATTGCCCGCGATCTACCGCTGGTTCCAGACCGGCATCGATCGCGCCGGCTGGCTCCTCATCGTCTTGATGCCGGCCAGCAATCTCGTGTGCATGATGGCCGGACATCGACGGTTCGCCCCGTGGCGGTTCGTCACGCTGCTGTCGATCGGTATCGCTCTCAAGTTGGTCGTGCTGTGGGCCGGAGGTCAGGCCTTCGAGGATCAGATCCGCTCGTTCCTGCAATGGATCGAGGACTACCAGTGGTGGGTGGTCGGCGGCCTCTTCGCCCTCACCTTCGTGCAGAGCGCCCAGCAGGCGCGCCGCTCGGCCCCCGAAGTCCTGCACGAGATCGAGCGCCCGACCGACGACTGAACGGTCGGCCCGATCCACACGTCGGCTCGACTGAGTCATTCGGCGGGTCCACGCCTAGATTTCGAGCGTCCGTCTCTCCAAGGAGCTCATCATGGCCATTTCCGTCGGCGACAAGATCCCCAACTCGCAGTTCCGCGTCCTCGGCTCGAGCGGTATGCCCGAGACCGTCAATGCTCACGACGTCCTGGGCAAGGGAAAGGTCGTGGTGTTCGCCGTTCCCGGTGCCTTCACTCCCGGGTGCTCGATGGTGCACCTGCCCGGCTACGTGAAGAACCGCGAGGCTCTCAAGGCCAAGGGTGTCGAGACCATCGCGTGCGTGAGCGTCAACGATCCGTGGGTGATGGACGCGTGGGGCAAGGCCCAGGGAGCCGACGGCATCGTGATGCTCGCCGACAGCGGTGAGTTCACCAAGTCGGTCGGTCTCGAAATGGACGGCTCCGGTTTCGGACTCGGCACGCGTTCGCAGCGTTACTCGGCCATCCTCCAAGACGGTGTCGTCACCGAGATCAACGTCGAGCAGGGCCCCGGAGTTACCGTGAGCGCTTGCGAGATCGTCCTCGGCCACCTCTGAGCCCGAGTCGCCATCCACTGACTAGGGTTCTCCCTGAGCATTCGGGGAGGGACGTATGAAGTGCGGTCTGTGTTGGGCCGACAATCCGGACGACGCGATGTTCTGCGTCGACTGCGGCGTGATGCTCACGGCACAGAGCATCGCGAACGTGCCGACCATCGACGAACTCGACACGCCCGCGGCTCCCCGGAATCGCGGTGTGGTGGCCGTATCGCTCTTGGCGATCGCCTCGACCCTCGCTCTGATCGTGCTCATCGTCGTCTTGGCTCTCGACGACGGGGACAAGGTCGCCGCACCGGCGCCCACCTCCGTCACGCCTTCCACGACCATTGCTCCCACCACCACGACGACGGCCGTCGACGATGTTGCGGCGGCGGCGTCAGCCTGGCGGAGTTTCTCGGCCACGTTCGTCGCACCTCACACCGCCCAGCCCTTCACGAGCGGAGATGGACGGTACGCCATCGCCGCGGTCGAGGATCTGACCGCTCGACCGAGTGACGACGGGTCGATCGCCGGCCTCGTCTTGCTTCGTTGGGCCGACTCGCAGTGGCGGACGGTCGCGGGTATCCCGTGGAAGACCGACGACGCCAACGTGACTTTCGAAGTCCTCGGCGATGGGCGCGTCGCCCACCCGATGGTCGTCGTGACCCATTGCTGTCCGCTCGACGAGCCGCGCTCTTTCGTGTTCCGCGTCTTCGACGATCAACTACTCGACATCGCAACCGGCCGCTCGATCGAGACCACCTGGACCGAACTGTCGTTATCCGACAAGGGTGACGACTTCCTCGAATACACGTCGTGCGTCACCGGCGACGACATCACGCTCGCGTCGGGCGAGACGCAGTTCTTCTGCGACGTGGTTCTTCAGTCGCGACTCGACGTCCTGGCCGACGAGTCGGTTCGCAGCACCTCGACCGAAGAGACGCGCGAACGGCCCGAGGTCGTCTACGAGAACGATCTCGACATCACCGGTGTCCGCATGACCCAGCCCGAATGCGACGGGTCGTACATCACCGCGGTCGGCGCGTCGGTGTCCTCCAGCGAAGCGCGCAACAAGACCAACATCGCCAAGTTGTTGAAGCGCTACCCCGGGTCGTCATACCTCCGCAACGATCAGACCTGTGATTCGCTGTGGCCCGAAGCCAGCGGTGCGCCGATCTACATCGTGTACTTCGGTCCCTACGCGACCAAGAGTGAAGCGTGTGATGCTCGCGATCTCGGACCCAAGGGTGCGTACGTGCGCCCACTCGACGACGACGTGGCGTACACGACGAAGATCTACTGCTGACAAATCCGCTGCGCGGAGTCAGAGACCAAGAGCGGAGTCGAGACCGAGCGTGAGTCCGGGCAGCCCCGACACCTTCTTGCACGCGAGGACCACACCGGGCATGAACGACACCCGGTCGTAGCTGTCCTGGCGAATGGTGAGTGTCTGGCCGGCGGCACCCAGGATCACTTCCTGGTGCGCCACCATGCCGCGCATGCGCACCGCATGAAGACGGATGTCGGCTGGACCCTTGCCGCCACGAGCACCCGGAACGACTTCGTGCTGCGTGGGGTCAGCGGCCCATTCTCCGGACGCCGCCGCCATGCGCCGCGCCGTCGCGACCGCCGTGCCCGACGGAGCATCGGCCTTGGCGTCGTGGTGCAGCTCGATGATCTCGGCGGTGTCGAACCAAGGAGCGGCGATCTCGGCGAACTTCATCATGAGTACGGCGCTGATCGCGAAGTTGGCGGCGATGAGGC
>CAYNKE010000024.1:0-21528 GCA_964397715.1 uncultured Bifidobacterium sp.
GCGCACACGCCCATCGAGATGACCCACTTGGGTTCCATCATCTGGTCGTAGACCTGGCGGAGAACCGGGGCCATCTTCTGACTCACACGGCCGGCCACGATGAGGATGTCGGCCTGACGCGGCGAGGCGCGAAACACCTCCATACCGAAGCGCGCGATGTCGTAGTGCGCGCCCCCGGTGCCCATCATCTCGATGGCGCAGCAGGCGAGGCCGAAGGTGGCGCCCCAACTCGAACGACTCCGAGACCACTTGACGAGATCCTCGATCTTGCCGGTGAGGAAGTTGTGCTGGATCCCACCCAGTCCATCGTCGAGCACATTGCGCACGAGACTCATGTTGTCGAACCTCCTGCTGCTTACGCTGCCTGCTCGGCGTCGAGACGGCCCTCGAGGCCGACCCGGCGAATCGTCGACGTCGATGTGCGGTCACTGCTCACGGCGTCGGACAGGCGACGGGCGCGGGCAATCGGGCCCCAGTCGAGAGCGCCACGCGCGATGACGTACACGAACGTGAGGAAGAAGACCGCGCTGAAGGCGAGCATCTCCCAGAATGCGAACGCGCCGAGTTCCTGACGAGCCACGGCGAACGGGTAGATGAAGATGATCTCGATGTCGAACATGATGAACAACATCGCCACGATGTAGAAGCTCACCGGAAAGCGCTCCGGAGGTTCGCGACTGGGAAGAATCCCGCATTCGTACGGCGCTTCCTTGGCCACTGACGGCCGGCGCGGCGCCAACAGGCGTGACGCGACGAAACTGAGAACGCCGAACAGAACCCCCACGATCAGCAGAGCGACGACCGGAAGGTACTGACCCATGACTCAGGCCTTGGCCGGAACGACGGAGCCGGTGTGCACGGCCAGGATCTTGTCGCGGCGGTGCAACATCCAGCAACACAAGAGGAAGATGATCGTGGAGCCGATGGTGATGAACGCGGCCGGCTGACGCTTCGTGCCGAGGTCGCGGACCATCATCACGTACTGGTGCGGTTGCGACTGGTCGACCACCGGACGGGCCGGAGCGCGGCCCGGTTCGGCGCGTTGGGGAATGACCGGCGCGATCTCGACGATGGCATAACGCGGCTTGTGGAAGAACGCGGTGAAGTCGATCTCGTCGGTGATCTTGGGCCACCGGTCGCCACCGCGTAGGTATACGGCGGTCGCCTCGTATTCACCGGCCGCGTACAACTCGGCTTCGACCTGGATGATTTCGTCGGCGGCGGCAATGGCCTGGCCACGACCACGATCGTCCTCGGGCAACTTCTTCCAGCCACTCGAGACCAGGGCCTCGCGGGTCTTGTCGGCAATGTCGACGTACGATGCGTCGGACTCGACCTTCACGGGCGCGTCGAGAGCCTCGGCATCGAGCAGACGCGGCCCCTCGCGCACGATCGTGAACGGTTCGGCCGGCTTCCACGACGGCTCGTTGCCCTTGAGACCGATTCCGTACGACCACCAGATCGCACCCATCGAGGCCATCCAGCCGAAGAGACCAGCCAACGCAACGAGGAATCCGAGGCGCACGCCCATGTTGGTGGCGAGCAGCATGTAGACGCTGCCGCACAGCGCGACCACACCGATGATGACCGTGAGGAGGCCGCGGAGTTCGGGCTCCCAACCGATGCTGAGGAGAGCACTCACAGTTCGCTCCGGACGTAGTTGACGACTTCGCGGATCTGCGCGTCGGTGAGAAGGTTGCCGAAGCCGGGCATGCGACCACTGCCCTGACCCTGCATTCCGTACTTCGCGCCGTAGACCGAGCCGGCCTTGATGAAGGCGACCATCTCTTCTTCGGTGGCGAAATGCGAGTTGGTTGCGCCACCCGTGAGGTTCCAGCCGAAGGCGCCGGCACCGGTCTGACCGGGAGCACCCCAACTCCAGCCCGGCGTGTGGCAACGCGCGCAACTGTAGGCACCCGACCCGATGTCGAGATTGAAGAGTGCTTCACCGAGGCTGTCGTACGTGCCGTCCTCGACGAGCTGTTCGGCGGCGGCCTGGATTTTCTCCTGCTCGGTCGCCGGCAGGTGTCCGCCCTCACACACCCGAGCATCGGCGTCGGGGCTGATGCAGTCCTCGCGCGGGATCTGAATGCTCTTCAGGTACGCGATGAGGTTGTTGATCTGTTGATCGTTCATCGGGCCGCCACCCTTGATACCCCAGGGCGACATGGGTGAGAAAGGACGACCGTATTCGAGGATGAAGCGAACCTCGTCCTCACTGAATCGATAGAGCACGGTGTTGAGGGCCGGAGCCTTCCAGGACACCGCCTTCACTTCACCGGTCTTGCTGTCCGTCACGGTGTACGGCGCGGCGCCACCGGTGGCGTTCATTCCGCCGTGGCAACCCGCGCAGTTGAACCCGCCTTCCGACGTCGGGGCGAACAACTGGCCGCCCCAACTGGCGAAACGGTTCTGGTATCCCTCTTCGGCACCGGATTGACGCGCCGGCTCGAAGAGCCAGTACGCCGGGAGACCGATGGTGATCGTGGCCAGCAGGATCACACCGAGGAACTGCACGCGCTCGAGACGGCTGCCTTCGAGTTCTTCGTCGTCGAAGTACGGCTTGCGGTTGGCGGCGAGTTCGATCTCGGAGCCGATCTCCTTGCGACCGGCCGCCCAGTTGAAAACCGAGTAGACGATCCAGGCGACCGTCACCGCGATGGTGATGAGGATCGCGATCGTCGTGGAAGCGAGACCAATCATGATCAGTGACCTCCTCCGCCCGAGATGCAGTGCGGACCTTCGGCCTCTTGACCGGTGGTGTTGGTGCCGATGGCCGGGCCATTGAAGACCTTGCCCGTATCGACGATGACGCTGCCGTTGCTCACCGACACGCCGAAGCGATCCATCCCGCGCGGCGCCGGGCCGGCCTTCTTCTCACCGACGCGGTTGTACTGCGAACCGTGACACGGACATTCGAACCATTGCGAACTCTTGCAGTCGGGTACGCGACAACCGAGGTGGGGGCACTTCTGGTACAAGGCGACGACGCCGGCTTCCATGCCCGACAGAACCGACGGCTGTTTGCCGTACGCGGCACGCGCCTTCGGAAGGGCGTCGGCCGGATAGGCCGTGAGCCACGTGCGCGCCTCGGGCTTGTACACGAAACCCTTCTCGCTGCGGATCTGCACGAGAAGGTCGTCGAGGCGGCCGACGTTGACCTTCGAGCCAAAGCCTCCACCGGCTCGCGGCCAGAGGAACGCGACGACGGCGACACCGAACGCACCGATGCTCGCACTCATCATCGTGACCGCTGCGCGGTTGAAGAACTGACGACGAGACACCGCGACGGCTTCGGCGTCGGGAGCCTGCCAAGCGACCGGCGCGACTTCACTCGCCTTCTCGATGGCGGTCGATCGGGCCTGCACTTCAGCCTTCTCGTAGACCGAACCACCGGCCGGTACCTCGGCCTTGGAGGACTTGTCGCGCTTCACCGTCTCGCGAGCGAGTGCACCCGCGCCGCGCACGTCGGAGCGACGCGCCGACGTCACGAGGACGACGGCGGCCAACACCACGATCGCGGCGATCGCAATGGCGATTGTTGCTGCTGAGCTCATGTGGTCGGTTACCTCACAACTCGAAGAAGAGGCCGTCTCGCCAGGGGAAGACGAAGTTGAAGCCAGGACCGCGGAAGAACGAACCGATGATGACGAGCACGGCCCAGAACATGAGGTGCACGGTCATCAACGAGGTCGCGAACTTGCGATCTTCGGGCTTGTTGGACGGATTGCGATCGATGTAAGGCGCGAGGATGAGCGCGAACAACGCGATGCCGGGGATGGTCACGCCAGCCACCATCGGGTGGAACATCGTGAGCAACTCCTGCAGACCGAGGAAGTACCACGGGGCCTTCGACGGGTTGGGAGTCCGGTTCGGGTTCGCCAACTGAAGAAGCGGCGCGTTCACGAAGATCGAGAAGAAGAACAAGAACGCGGTGCACGCGAGGGCCGCGACGAACTCGACGGCTAGGAGGTGCGGCCACGTGTGGACCTTGTCGACCGGAGTGGCCTTCACGTCCTGGATGGAGCCCGACTTCACGACCGTCAGAAGGCGCTGCGTGTGCCCACCAGGACCGGCACCGACCGGAACACCACCACTCGTCGGAGCCGTGGCGACGACGGCCGCGGCCTTCTCGGCAACGGCGACCCCGCCACCGGCGCTCTTGTCCTTGGCGGCACGACTGCGTTCGAGCAAATGCTCGGGAATACGCGAATCGCCTTCGCTCGACGACGACGCGGACGCGCCGCTCTCGGCGGCGGCCTTGTCGCGCGCGGCCTGAGCCCGCTTCAGGAGGTGTTCGGGAATTTCGGTCATGTGTGTGAGTCCTTCCCGGTCAGAGCGGTCCGGAGATGCCGCCGTCCTTGCGGACGCGCCAGAAGTGGATGGCCATGAAGATCACGATCACGAAGGGGAGCATCAGTACGTGCAGCACGTACCAACGCAAGAGGGTTTCCGAGCCGATCTCGACACCACCGAGCAAGACGAATCTCACTTGTGAACCGAACACCGGTGTGTAACCCATCATGTTGGTTCCGACGGCCACCGCCCACATCGCCAGCTGGTCCCACGGGAGCAGGTAGCCGGTGAACGACAAGAGCAGAGTGAGCGTGAGCAACACCACGCCAATCACCCAGTTGAACTCGCGCGGGGGCTTGTACGCGCCGTGGTAGAACACGCGCGCCATGTGCAAGAACACGGTGAGCACCATGAGGTGGGCTCCCCATCGGTGCATGTTTCTGACGAGCAGGCCGAACGCCACCGAAGTCTGAAGACTCTTGATGTCGTTCCAGGCCGCCGTCGCTTCGGGTCGGTAGAAGAACATCAAGAAGATGCCGGTGACGGTGAGGAGAATGAACAAGAAGAACGAGAGACCGCCGAGGCACAACGTGTAACTCACCTTGACCGCGTGGCGCTTCACCTTCACCGGATGCAAGTGGTACAGCACCGAGTTCATGATCACGTACGAGCGGTTACGCGGGCTGTCGCTGTAACCCTTGCGGAAGATGGAGCCGGGACGGAAGATCGAGTTCCAGGCCTGGCTGCCCTGAACCGACTCGACCGTCTTGTTCAGACGCTCCTTGGCGGTGGGGCGGGGGTTGTCGATGACCTTGGCCATGTGGTGTCTCCTAGAAGCGCATTCCGTAGGCGTAACCGTGGTTGTTGGTGCGCGCGTGCGTGTCGCCGGTGGCGAGAGCCGCGCCGGCCTTCCCGAGGATGATGACCCCGGTCGGGCAGCGATCGACGCAGAGCGCGCAGCGGGTGCACACGTCGTCGTCGATGATGAAGATCACGTTGTCGTTGGGATCGAGGCCCGGCCGCTCGGTGCCAACGGCCTCGGCGACCGCCTCGGGCTGCACCATGTGGATGCATTTCCACGGGCAGATGTCGACGCATCCCTCGCACATGATGCATTCGCTCTGGTCGATGTGGATGAACTGCTTCGGCTTGACGGCCTTGGTCAGGTAATCCGCATCCACCTCGACCAGTTGGTACTGGTCGGTGAACGGCATCATCGGCGGATTGGCGTCGGTCTTGGCCATGTCAGCCCTTCTTCACCAAAGGACGGCCGTACGACGATTGCTCGAGTTCGGTGGACGCCGACTTGCCGCGCTTTTGCCACCAGACCCAGATGTAGATGTGCAGACCGAGGAACAGTCCGTAGATGCCGGTGACGATGATGTCGCCCACCTGCAAGTAGTTGATGTCGAAGGGGAAGCTCCCGCCCTTGGCCTTCGACTTGAAGATGTCGCCGGGCCCGTTGAGCATCTTGTCGGACTGCCAGCCGAGTTCGTTCTGCACATGGACGAGCCACTGGTGCGGCACCACTCCGTAGGCCAGGAACATCACGAAGAACGCGTACGTCGCGCCGGCCATGGCTTCGCCCCACGACACCGGGGTGCCGAGGGGACGGCGCTTGCCGTACAGCAAAGCGAGGCCGGTCAGAGCCAACGTGAGGACGAGCGAGAAGATGAACGCCTGGTTCATTCCCGGCCACTCGAGAATGTCGATTGCCACCATTCGGCCGGTCATCCTTTCTGTGCCCTGTCTGTGCCCGCGTCGGACTGGAATTGTGCTGGTCGCGCCGGGGGTCGGTCGAAGAGAACCTTAGTCGTGAGTGGTCCCGCCGGACCCAACTCCACACCTGGTCAGGCCCCCGGACGTCGGTCACGGAGTCGGCTGCCGAAGTGAGAGAAGAATCTGACGTGACCGTCCCGACCGAGGTGCTCGGAGAGCCGATCCCGCTTCGATGGGTCTATCAGGACGACCCCCTGGGCGAGCATGGTTGTGCGCAAGTTCGCGACGACGCATCGGTCACTCCGTTCGAGTCGATGCCCGGTGCTCGAGAACACGTCACAGATCACGCGTGAACTTGGGCGCAAATTCCGTTGTTCGGCGCACCGCGCTCTAATCTCCATGGAGTCGTTTGACCCCGAGAGGGTCGCCCGAAAGGACTGGTCAGTGACCGAGATTCCCGAGCACCTCCTGAAGCGCTCTCGCGACCGCCGCGCAGGTGGTTCGGGAGACTCGTCGGGCGAGTCCTCCAGTGCTCCGGCCACCGTCGCGTCCTCAGCCCCGGCCGTCGCCACCCCGCGGGCCGCGGCCCCCGAGCCGGCAGCTCCCCCGGTGAAGCCCGACCCGCCCTACGTCGCCGCCGCCAAGACGAGGGGCCGAATCCCCTCGTGGGCCATGCTCACCCTCGCGCTCCTCCCGGTCTTCTTGTTCATGTACGTCCGTGGGCTTCAGCCCCAGAAAGCCGAGGCCAGCGGCCCGATCCTGATCGGACAGGAGAACTACGGAACCTGTGCCTCATGTCACGGAGCCGACGGTTCGGGTGGCGCCGGCCGGGTCTTCAAGGGTGGCGAGGCACTGAAGACGTTCCCCCACATCGAGGACATGTTGAACTGGGTCTACATCGGCTCGGAGGCCTTCCGCGCCGCGGGGGTCCCGACCTACGGTGACCCGAACCGCGAGGGTGGAGCCCACGCTCCGTACTCGTACAACGGCAGTCCGATGCCGGCCCAAGGTGCCAAGTACGGCGGGGCCCTGACCGATTACGAGATCCTCGGCGTGGTCTGCCACATCCGTTACGACCTGGCGGGCGCCGACCCGGCCGGTGAGTGGGCCGAAGAATTCGAGAAGTGGTGCAGCCCCGAGAGCGAGATCTTCGTGAACCTCGAGAACGGCTCATTGAACTTCGACAGTCCTGAGCTGAACATCGGCACCGATCCGCGCACCGGTACGACCGCGAGCGAGATGGTCGGCGGCGGCAAGTAAGCCGCCGTGTGACCGACGGAACGCAACCGACCCCCGTCAAGCACTCGCTCACCTGAGCACGGCCCGACCGTGGCAGGCACACTGGCGTCATGACCCCTCAACACGACGTCCTCGTCGTCGGCGCCGGACCCGCGGGCTCGGCCGCCGCTTACTGGTTGGCCCAACACGGCCACGACGTGGTGATGATCGAGAAGAAGGCCTTCCCCCGCGAGAAGACCTGCGGTGACGGACTCACTCCGCGCGCTGTGAAGCAGATCCACGACATGGGCTTGGGCGACTCACTCGCGAAGTACCACCGTTACGAAGGTCTGCGCGCTACCGCGCACGGTCGCGAACTCGAACTGCAGTGGCCGAGTCATCCGATCTACCCGCAGCACGGTTACGTCGTACGTCGCAGCGAACTCGACACCATGGTCGCGTACAACGCCGTGAAAGCCGGGGCGACGCTCCTCGAAGGCCACGAGGCGACGGCGCCGATCCTCGAACGCGGATTCGTTCGCGGGGCTCAGGTCACCGACAAGGACGGCGTCACGAAGGATCTCACCGCGCGCTACGTGGTCGTGGCCGATGGCGCCAACAGCCGATTCGGTCGCGCGCTCGGAACGTTCCGTACCAAGGAATGGCCGTACGGCACGGCGATCCGCACCTATTGGGAGACACCTCGCCATGCCGACCCGTGGATCGAGTCGGCACTCGACGTCAAGGATCGCAACGGGAATCCGCTTCCCGGCTACGGATGGATCTTCCCCGTGGGCGACGGAACCGTCAACATCGGCGTGGGTCTGCTCTCGACGTTCCGCGACTTCAAGACGGTGAACACCACGCACTTGCTGAACGAGTACGCGCACATGATCGCCGATCGCTGGGAGATCGACCCCGACTCGCCCACCTGCAAGGCGACGTCTGGTCGAATCCCTATGGGTGGATCAGTGGGCCCGAAGTCCGGACCCACGTATCTGGTGGTCGGCGACGCGGCCGGAAGTGTGAATCCGTTCAACGGCGAAGGCATCGATTACGCCTACGAAACAGCGCGCATCGCAGCGGACGTTCTCCATCAGGCGATCAGCGCCAACGATCCCGCCGCTCTGCAGCGCTACCAATCGATGCTCGACGACGAGTACGGGCAGTACTTCAAGGTCGCTCGATTGTTCGCGCGCATCATCGGACGTCCAGCGATCATGCGCGAACTGAGCCGGGTCGGCATGCACAGTCGCACGCTCATGGAGTGGGTGCTGCGCATCATGGCCAACTTGCTGCGACCCGACGAAGTGGGCCCGGCCGAAGCCGCGTACAAGGCGGCCGCGGCCATCGTGCGCCTGGCTCCCAACGCCTGACGCCTACTTCCAGAAGTCACGCGGCATCGCAGCGGACCGCCGAGACTTCCCCGCTCACCAGGTCGAGCACCGTCGTGTGGCGACCTTCGAACTTCTGCACGAACGCGGTGAGGTTCGGCGTCTCTTCCTCACAACGGCGAACGACCCGATCGAGAAGCGGAAGTTCGAGACCGTTCGTGAGACGCCCGTACGTGACACCGTCGAGGAGTCGTTCGATCGGAGGAAGGTCGAGCTCGAGCGAGCCACTCGGCGGGGCGGGAACCAGCGAGAACCATACGATGCCGTCACCGAGGGTGTCAGCCAACAGAACGCATGCTTCGGTGACGTCGGGGAACAAACACGTCGATTCACCGAGGGTTCCGTCGGCGAGCTGAAGTACCCGTCCGTTGTCGAGAACCGCGGTGGCGTTGCCGCGCATCGCACCGTCGGCGACCGACCACGGACCATCCGATCGAATCGTCGTCGTCCGAGCGACGAGATCGATGCGATGCAGCTCGGGTGATGGAGAGGCATCGTTCTCGGATCCATCCGACGAGCAAGCACGAAGTGCGATGAGGAGGACCGCGACCAGGAGAAGAGCGCCGATCGACCGGCCGAGTTGTCGCACGACCGAAGCGTAGGCCGACGAGCGCGTCAGGCCGAGGCGCTCTTGCCCTGACCCTGGACCACGTGAAGAGTGCCGCTGCGGCGCTGTTCGTAGTAACTGAGGATCTGCAACTCGAGGGCGAGATCGACCTTGCGGACGGTGATTCCTCGGGGAACCGACAGCACGATCGGCGCGAAGTTCAGAATGCTCGTCACTCCCGCCCGCACCAGGCGATCAGCGGCGTCCTGAGCCGAAGCGGACGGTACGGCCACGACCCCGATCGATACCTGCCGCGACGCCACGATTTGCGGGAGATCGTCGATGTGTCGCACGCGCACACCACCGATCACGGATCCGATCTTCGTCGTGTCGACGTCGACGATGCCGGCAACCGGAAATCCGCGTTGCCCGAAACCGTCGTATCCCGACAACGCCTGACCGAGATTGCCGGCCCCGACGATGACGACCGGCCAATCGTGATTGAGACCGAGTTCGCGTTGAACCTGATACACGAGGTACGACACTTCGTAACCCACGCCACGGGTGCCGTAGCTGCCGAGGTAGGACAAGTCCTTGCGAACCTTGGCGGCATTGACACCGGCCAACTCGGCCAAACGATCGGACGACACGTGGTCGACGGTTTCGGCCGCGAGTTCGTTCAGGATGCGCAAGTAGACGGGAAGACGCGAAACCGTGGCTTCGGGAATTCGGCGGCGAGGACGATCGGCCATCGATCGAAACGCTAGGGGGTGACCTTCGTAGCCGGGAAGTCTCCCCTGGGCCCGAAGTGGGTCGTTGGTCACCGTCGGACGACGAGACTCGTAGCCTTGGCGCCGTGTCCGTCGACGTCGCTCTCTCCGCTGCCGCGACGCTGATCGCAACCGTCTTCGCCATCTCGACGTTCGATCGATGGAATCGTCGTCGGCGTCCGCACGAAGCTGCATGGACGATGTCGCTCGGTCTCTTCGCGCTCGGATCCGGAGCGCTCTGGTGGGCCGAGGCGCGCGGTTGGAGTCTCGCGTCGTTCCGCGTCTTCTATCTCGCGGGTGCGATTCTCAACGTGCCGTGGTTGGCACTCGGAACCGTCTACCTCCTCGCGGGCCAACGGGTTGGAGATCGAGTGCGCGCGTGGCTCCTCGGCGTTTCGGGCGCGGCGGCTGGCGTCGTCCTCGTCGCTCCCACACGCGGCGCCATCGACCCTCTCGACATGCCGAAGGGCAGCGAGATCTTCGGGGTCGCACCGCGTGTGTTCGCCGCCGTGGGGTCCGGAGTCGCAGCGCTGGTGATCATCGTCGGGGCGATCTGGTCGATCGCTCGCGCCGCACGTGGTCGCACGCCGGCCGTCGGTTCGGCGACTCGACACGTGGCCAGTATTCGTCGCCACGCCTGGGCCAACGCGCTGATCGCCATCGGGACGCTCACGCTGTCGGCGAGTGGCACGCTCGCCGGCCGCCTCGGCGAGGACCGCGCCTTCGCCGTCACGCTCCTGACCGGCGTCGCGATTCTGTTCGGCGGGTTCCTCGTCGCAGTCGTCGAACCGCGTCGCTCAGAGCGCGCGGCGCAGCAGTTTGCCGAAATGGTTGTGGGGTAACTCGTCCACGATCAACACCTTGCTCGGACACTTGTACCGAGCGATGTAGTCGTGGCAATGATCGATCAGCGTGTCCTCGTCGGCGACCGCACCGGGCTTGAGCACCACGAACGCACGCACCGCCTCGCCGGTCTGAGGATGCGGCACTCCCACCACTCCCGCTTCGAGGACCGCCGGATGCTTGGTCAGTACTTCTTCGACTTCGGCGGGGAAGACATTGAAACCCGACACGATGATGAGGTCTTTGGCGCGATCGAGAAGGTAGAGATACCCGTCGGTGTCGACCGTTCCGATGTCTCCGGTGTGCAGCCAACCCTCGTCGTCGAGAACACGTGCGGTGGCGTCGGGGTCGTTCCAGTAGCCCACGAACACGTTGGGGCCCTTCACCAACACTTCGCCACTGTCGCCCACCAGCACGTCGACTCCTTCGGAGTCGACCACGCGAACCTCCACTCCGTCGACGGCCTTGCCCACCGAACCGCGACGATGCTCGACTCCCACCGAACTGGTGACGACGGGTGATGCCTCGGTCAACCCGTAGCCCTCACTCAATTCGATCCCGAACTTGGACGCCAGACGCTCAGTCGCTTCGTCGGGCATCCGAGCCGCGCCGGTGAGCGCCAGCCGAATCGAGGAGAACGCGTCGGGTCGAATCCCTTCGAGAAGTGACAGCGCGATCCAGACCGGCGGCGCACCCGGGAAGATGGTGACGTGTCGTTCGGCGATCGTCTCGACCGCGGTGATCGGGTCGAAGCGTTGCACGAGAACGACGCACGCACCGGCGTGAAGGGAAACACCGAGCACGACGTTCAGGCCGAAGATGTGAAACATCGGCAGGACGCCGAAGACGACATCACCTTGGCGAATGTGATCGGAGGTCGTGTTGCTCTGTTCGATGTTGGCGAGAAGATTTCCGTGCGACAACGTCGCGGCCCGCGACGCCCCGGCGGTTCCACTGGTGAAGACGAGCACCGCCGGATGGTCGTCGTCCACGTCGATGGCGGCACTCGGTGGTCCGGAGAGCAGAGCGTCGAACGAGTGGATCTCGGCATCGCCTCGTAGTTGAGCAGCGCTCTTCTCGTCGGTGACCACGACGTGGCGCAGGCTTCCGAGTTCACGACGCGACACGCCGCCGAACGTGAACACCGCCGATGCCTCGACCACCACGACCGCCGGATCGACGGCCTCGAGTTCGCGCTGCAGTTCGGGCGTCGGACTCAGCGGGTTGAGCGGAACCGCGATGCCTCCCATACCGAGCGTCGCGAGGTAGGACACGACGAACGACAAACCGTTTCCACACAGCAGTGCCACACGGTCGCCCTTGTGGACACCCATCTCGACGAGCGATCCGCGGAACGCGGCGACCTGATCGCGCAACATGCGGTAGTCGGTGCGAACCCCGCGGCTGATCACGGCCGGGGCGGTGTCGGGGTGCTGGTCGATGATGCGGGCGAGATTCACGGTGAGCCGATCAGAGTCTGAGCAGAGAAACGATCCCGGCGATGAAGATCGCCGCCATGAGCAACGCCATGGTCAGGGTCGTGGCCGGACGCACGAGGTCACCCTAGCCCTGAAGGGAGCGAGCGAACCTGATCACCGGCGAAACGACACCGGTACCGAATCGCCCCGATCGTCCGACGGTGCGAGGCGGATGCCCTCACCCTCGCCGATCGCAAGTTCACGGGCCGCCGATGCGCGATCGAGACTCAGGCTCAACAGGCCCGTGGAGTCGACGACGAGTCCGAGAGCGCCCGGACCGAGTTCGGAGTACGACGTCGCGATCCGAAGACTGCGTACCTCCTCGGCCCACGAGACGCGAACGCGCTCGGGGCACGAACCCCACACCGACTCGAGATCGTCGCACGACACGTTGAGCTGACAATTGCCGAAGCGGTCGATCCAGATGACCTCGCACGCCAACGCGTCACCCTCTTCACGAGGGATCGGCACGACGCTCGGCAGGAGCGTCGCGGAATCGATCGGTGTGCCCAGGGTGTTCAGGTCGGCACCGCCACACAACGCGGCCGCGACCGGAGCCATGATGTCGCGCGCCGCGAACGTCGAACCGGGAGATGCGAGATGATGCTCGTTGCGATCGAGGACGACCGCACGCTCGGCACCGCCGGCAAGAGCGACTCCCGTCGCGATGAGTCCGTTGTCGGGTCCGATGACGACACCCGCACCTCCGGCGACTTCGACAGCGATGATGCGACGATCACTACCGGCTCCGGGATCGACACTCGTGATGACGATTCCTTCGGGTAGGTACGGAATGGCGCGTGCGAGAGCTAGCGACGCACTACGGACGTCGAACGGTGCGATGTCGTGAGCGATGTCGACGACGACGACATTCGGTGCGAGATCACGAAGAACCGCTTTGACGATTCCGACCGCATCGGAACCGTGTCCGAAGTCCGACAGGAACGACACGGTGTCGTAACGACGAGTTGACATCGCGCTCAGTGTGTCAGCGAATGTCCGGAGAATGCGACGGGGCCGGTGCCAACCCCCCGATGGCACCGGCCCCGTCGGCGCTGCCCTTTCGGGCGCGTCTCCCGGCTGCAATGAGCCGGTGGTCTTGTGACCTGCGACTCACCTTAGACACAGAAGTCCAGCGAATGGAAGCGAAGCACCGAGAAAAATTTCGATGTTTGTTCGCTACAGGAAAAACGATTTTCGTGCTAAATCGTCACGCTGGTGCGATGCGCGAAACGTCACCGCGCACCACAAGAAAACATCACGCACCGAGCTCGCGACTGCGTTGCGTCGCTGCCGTCACGGCGGCGGCGAAGGCTTCTCGCAACGCCCGTTCTTCGAGAGCGGCGATACCAGCGGCGGTGGTTCCGTTGGGTGACGTCACTTGCGCGCGCAACTCGGACGGCGCGCGACCTTGCGCCAGCAACTGCGCGGAACCGACGAAGAGTTGACGCACGAGTGACTCGACCATGTCGCGCGCGAGTCCGGCGGTAACGCCCGCATCGATGAGAGATTCGGCAACGAGGAACAAGTACGCGGGACCGCTCCCCGTGAGACCGGTGATCGCGTCGAGTTGTGATTCGGGAACACGCACCACGAGTCCGACCGACCCGAGAATGCGTTCGGCCCACGCGACGTCGTCGTCAGATGCTTCGTTCCCACCCGAGATCGCCGTCGCACCCGATCCGACGAGTGCCGGCGTGTTGGGCATCGCACGAACGACGGCCACTCCGCGACCGCACGCCTTTTCGAGCTTGGCGATCGTGACCCCCGCCGCGATCGACAGCACCCGCCGAGCGCCAGCGGCCACCGCCGACGAGGCCGCCGCCGCCGCATCAGGTGGCTTCACCGCGACGATCGCCGAATCGCAACGGTCGAGCACCTCGACCACCCGAACCCCGGGGAACATCGAACCCAGAGCCTCGCGACGGGCCGGAACGACTTCGACGATCACCACGTCGGATGGGGTGACGGATCCACCCTCGAGCAGGCCGCCCACCAGGGCCGCTCCCATGTTGCCGCCACCGATGACGGCCAAGGTCGACTGACTCATGGGCTCACGCTAATCAGCGCGGTGTGCTCCGCCGGTGCGACTTCCCGAACGCCCCGGCGGAGCCTGCGAGGGTGGGATCGACTCACTGGTCGCGGAACCGCGACGCGAATCCGATGTGGAGCAGCGGCCGGAAGCACTGCTCGACGTACGCGTAGGTCGTCCCGATCACTCGATCGAGTTCGGATTCGGACAAAGCGGACAGCGGCAGGTCGCCGCGCAAGAACACCGCGTCCTCGGCTCCGATCGAGAAGTGCGCTCCCGTCAACTTCTCGTTGCGCCTCAAGAGATTTTCGAAGAACTCCGGCAGGTTCTCCTCCGGTGCAGGCATCACGTAGGTCTCGTAGCGAAGTGTCCGCTGCCCGAGGGTGATCCAGAGGGTCGTGAACTCCTTCGTCTCGCCGGCCATCCGCACGTACCAGCGCGCGCGGAAGGCGGGATCGGGCTCGGCGTGGTCGATCGCGACGATGGCAGTGTTGGTCGAGCGCAGGTGCCCGAGCCACTCGTCGATCTGCCGCTCGAGGACGGCGAGGGACTCGTCGTCGAAGAGGTTGCTCACGAGCAGTTGACGAGTGAACGCGACGTGACGTCGGCGTACAGACGGCGCAAGCGGGCCGCCGCGAAGCTCCAGGTGTAACGGCGACCCAGTTCGGCCGCCGCCACACCCATCTCGGTGGCTCGATTCGAGTCGTCGAGAAGCGCCCGCGTGTGGTCGGCGAACAATTGAGGGTCGCGATCAGCCACGAGGAACCCGGTGCGTCCGTGCTCGACGAGGGACAGCAAGCCACCCACGGCGTTGGCGATCACCGGGATTCCGCACGCGGCGGCTTCGAGAGCGACCAACCCGAAACTCTCGGAACGACTGGGAACCCACACGGCATCGGCCGCGCGGTAATAGGTGGACAGCATGTGGTGGGGCTGGGGCGGGACGAAATGCACCCGGTCGCGCAGGCCGTACTCGTCGACCAATGCGTACACCGACTGGACGTACGCGTCACCGTCGGCGCCGCTCGATCCACCCACCACGTAGAGCGACGCGTCGGATCGACCGAGAGCGGCCAGAGCACGGACCGCGACGTCGACCCCCTTCAAGGGTTGGATGCGACCGACGAACAGAAGAACCGGTCCGTCGCCCATCCCGAGGGCGGCGCGCGCGCCACGGCGGTCGCCGGGTGTGAAGAAGGCGTGCTCGACGCCGGGAGCGACGATCTCCATCACACCGGGCGGATTGCCGTACAAGCGACGGAACTGCTCTTCTTCTTCGTCGCACGAGACGCAGATCGCGTCGGCGCATCCGATGATGGACGCTTCGATGCGCTCGCGACGTTCGGGCTCGGGGTCTCCGCCTTCGGCCTTCACGCGCGCCAAGGTGTGGAACGTGCTGACGAGCGGAATTCCGATCTCGTGCTTGATCGAATGGCCAGCGACTCCGGACAACCAGTAGTTGGCGTGCACGACGTCGGCCGGATGACGGTGGCGAAGATCGTCGACGACGAAGTCAGTGAATTGCGGAACCACGCCTTCGAGTTCTTCCTTGCGCAGATCGAAACGGCCAGCCGGAACGTGGACGACGGTGTGGTTCGGTTCGACGTGGATCTCGCGCGGTAGACCCGAGCGCCACTCGCGGGTGTACGTCACGCACTCGACGCCGGCGTGGGCGAGAGCGGCCACGAGTTCGCGCACGTAGACATTCATGCCACCGGAGTCCCCGACACCGGGCTGGGCCAGGGGGGACGTGTGGAACGACAACATCGCCACGCGCGTCATAGGAAGTCGAACCTATCGGTGGTCCGGCCGGAAGCCCCGACCGGAACCGGGCCCTGGTCAGCCGCGCAGCAGGGAATCGACCGAGGCGTCGCCGTCGCGGTAACGGCGTACGAGTTCGGCCGTGAGGGCGTCGATCCGCTCGAAGAGATCACGACGCCGTGTGCTCTGGTCGGCCTCGAACGACACGAGTCCATCGTGTAGCCGGGTCAGGGCGGAGTCGTCGAGGTCGCCCATCTCGTCGAAGCCGAGTCGATCGCACAGGTCGTCGAACTCGGCGACCAACGGGTGGTCGGCCGCGACCTCGGTGTCGCGCGGAGGGCGGGCCGAACCGGTGCTCGGTGCCGGACCGACACCGGAACGAATGATGTCGGCGACCGCCGTGGACTCGCCGGACGACTTGCGATGACGCACCGCCTCGACGAGGTCGATACGACCTTGAGCGAGACGACGGACGAACGACACCGCATCTTCTTCGTTGCGGAGCCGATCGCGCTCGGCTCGCAATTGATCGAGCGGCAGGCTCGCCGCGTCGTCCGCGTGACTGGTCATCGACTTCCTCCCGACACCGGAGGCAATACTGCCACTTCGTCGGAGTCGGCGACGGGTGTGTCGAGGGGAACCGCCTCACCGTTGAGCCATACTCGACACGAGGGAAGAAGGTTCTCGAACGATGCGCCGTATTTGCGCACCGCGGCATCGATCACGTCGGCGACAGTTGTTCCCGACAGCGAGTCACGACCGGTGCCGGCCGCCTCACGGGCCTGGGCGAAGAGCCGAAGAGTGGCCACGGCCGAAGCGTACTGGGGGGATACGGTGGTCGACCGTGACAACGACTCGTGTACTCGTTCTGCGCCACGGCCAGAGCGAGTGGAACGCAGTTGGTCGCTGGCAAGGTCAGGCCGATCCGCCGCTCACGACACTCGGTCGACTGCAGGCCCGTCAGGCCGCGCAACTCCTCGCCGCCGAGTGTCCTCCGTTCGATCTCGTGATCTCGAGCGATCTGCAACGCGCGGCGGTGACCGCCGACCTCATCGCCGAGACCGTCGGATGTTCGACGAGGCGCGTCGATCCACGCTGGCGCGAGAACGACGCCGGCGACTGGCAAGGTCTCACGCGCCAGGAGATCCACGCCGGTTGGCCCGGTTGGCTCGACGCCGGACGCCGACCCGACAACTTCGAGAGTGCCGACTCCACCCGAACGCGCGCGCTCGACGCCTTCGCCGACATCGCCCGGTTCCACACCGGAGGTTGCGCTCTCGTGATATCGCACGGCGGTGTCATCCGCATTCTTCGCCGACATCTCGCGGGCAAGGAGCACCGATTCCCGAATCTCGGTGGATCGTGGTTCGAACACGACGACGACTGGCGGGCCGGCTCGCTCTTGTTCCCCCTCGAATTGGTGGCCGACGAACTGAAGAACACCGGAGCCGTCGAATGACCGAGCGTCCCGCCTACCAGCCGTCGCTCTTCGAGTCGACGTTCGACGTGCGCGTCGTCCGATCGACTCGCCGCAAGCGCAGCGTCGCCGCCCGACTCGACGGCCGACTCGTCACCGTGACGATTCCTTCGTGGATGAGCAAGGCCGAGGAAGCCGAATCGGTGCGAGAGATGATTCGCCGCTTCGAGCGCAAGACGGCCACGCTCTCGATCGACCTCACCGAGCGGGCCGCCAAGTTGGCCGCCGCCCACGACCTTCCACGGCCGTCGTCGATCGAGTGGGCCGATGACCTGACCGCCGTGTGGGGTCTGTGCACGCCGTCCACCGCCCAGGTCCGGGTGTCGGCGCGACTGGTCGGGTTTCCCGTGTGGGTCCTCGACTACGTGATCGTCCACGAACTCGCCCACTTGGTCGTCGATCGGCACGACGCCGATTTCTGGCAAGTCGTCAATCGCTACCCGAAGGCCGAGCGCGCCATCGGCTACCTCATCGCCAAGAGCGGGACTGACGACGACTCGTGCTGAACAGAATTCTCGACGAGTCGTATCCCGCCGCGACTCGGCAACACGTGGTTGCGCTCACCGTCGCGCGCCTCAATGCGAACGCCTGCTTCCGTTTCGCTCCGCCTTTCCTCGCGAGCATCTCTGACGACTTCGAGGTGAGCCTGGGCCGACTCGGCTTGGCTCTCATGATCACCGAGCTCATGATGATCGTCGCTCCGTACCTCGGTTCGCTCGTCGACCGCCTCGAACGCCGAACGTCGATGGCTGGCGGGCTTCTCGGTGTCACCGCGGCCGCCGCCATCGCCGCGGCGAGTCCGAATCTCGTGGTGTTCGCCGGTGGGATCGCTCTTCTCGGCGCATCGAAACTCGTCTTCGACGTCGGCTTGACCGCGTGGATCAACGACCACGTCGACTACGAACGGCGCGGCCGCGTGGTCGGCATCACCGAGACTTCGTGGGCTCTCGGCTTGCTCGTCGGCGTCACCACCATGGGTCTCGTCGCTTCAGCGTCCTCGTGGCGGTGGGGTTACGTGGCCGGTGCCGCGGGTACCGCGGTGATGACTCTCGTCGTCGCCACTCGTCTGCGTGGTGAGCACGAACACTCGCCGACGGTGATGCGGGCCGAACGCAAGGCGCCGATGCCCGCCGAGGGCTGGTGGGTCGTGGCGGCGATGTTCTTCTTGATGGCCGCGAGCCAGTGCATCTTCGTCACGTTCGGTTCGTGGCTCGAGGACGAGTTCGGCTTCGACGAAGCCCGGATCGCCGCCGTCGCCTTCGGTCTCGGAGCGTTCGAATTGCTCGCTTCGGTCACGAGTGCGAGACGGACCGATGTCTGGGGCAAGGAGCGCAGCACCATGCTGGGAGCGGCGCTCATCGTTCCATCGGGACTCTTGTTCTGGGTCGGACACACCAACGAGGTCAGCGGGTTGATCCTGCTCGCCCTCTTCCTGCTCGGATTCGAGTTCGCGATCGTGAGCCTGCTTCCGCTGGCCGCGAACGCGATTCCCGAATCTCCAGGTCGAGGTCTCGGATTCGCGATCGGCGGCGGGACGATGGGACGGGCAGTCATGTCGTTGGTCGCGACCACCACGTACGACGCCCACGGCATCGAGGTTCCGGCGACCATCGGCGCGGTGTGCGCTCTTCTCGTGATCGCGAGCCTGCGCGTCCACTCGACGCGTGTCTCTCTCCCGAACTGATCAGCCGCGATATCCGTTGGTGATCGGCAGCCGCCGATCCTTGCCGAAAGCCTTCTCCGTGACACGAACACCCGGTGGGCACTGCCTCCGCTTGTACTCGTTCACGTCGACCAGTCGCGCAATGCGTCGCACCACGTCGGCCGCGAACCCGGCATCCACGATCTCGGCGGCGGTCATATCGCGTTCGACGTACATCTCGAGAATGCGGTCGAGTGTGTCGTAGGGCGGGAGGCTCTGATCGTCACGCTGGTCGGGTCGCAACTCGGCTGACGGTGGCTTGGTGAGGACCGACTCCGGGATCACCACCGCGCCGGCTCGTTCGTTGACGTACCGACTCAACGCGAAGACATCGGTCTTGAAGACGTCCTTGATAACCGCGTAGCCACCCACCGAGTCGCCATAGATCGTGAAGTAACCGACGGCCATCTCGCTCTTGTTGCCGGTGGTCAGGACCATCCACCCGAACTTGTTCGACAACGCCATGAGGATCTGGCCGCGACAACGACTCTGCAGGTTCTCCTCAGTGAGATCTTGGTCGCGACCCGCAAAACTCGGGGCGAGCATTTCGAGATAGGCCTGGAACGCCGGTTCGATCGAGATGGTCCGCACGTCGATGCCCAACGCCTCGGCCAGTTGGTAGGCGTCGTCCTTCGAACCCTGCGACGAGTAACGCGACGGCATCGACACGCCGTGCACGTGCTGGGCCCCGAGCGCGTCGACGGCAACGCAGGCCACGAGCGACGAGTCGATGCCGCCCGAGAGGCCGATGACCACGTCGGTGAAGCCGTTCTTGCGGACGTAGTCGCGGGTGCCGACCACCAGCGCGTCGTACAACTCGGCGAGATCGGTCGATGTCGGCTGGATCTCGGCGCGACGACGATCGCCGGTCGCCCTCGACGACGAGCCGAGTCGAGTCACCGGCAACGATGGTTGACCGCTCGCGGGCGCAACGTCGAGGTCGGCGATGAGGAGTCCGGTCGAGAAGTTGGACAGACGACCGACGAGGGCCCCCGACTGATCGAACAGCATCGAGCCGCCGTCGAACACCAACTCGTCCTGTCCGCCGACTTGATTGACGTACGCGACGGCACAGGAGTTCTCCCGCGCGCGGCGCGCGAGCATGACCTCACGGTCGGACGACTTGCCGCGGTGATACGGCGACGAGTTGAGGCTCAGATTGAGTTGCGCCCCACCAGCCGCCTGAACGGCCACCGGGCCGTCGGTGTACCAGATGTCTTCGCAGATCGAGATCGCCACCCGCACACCCGCGATCTCGTACAGATGGTGAGCGCCGTCGCCCGGCGTGAAGGTGCGCTCCTCGTCGAAGACGTCGTAATTCGGCAGAAGCCGCTTGCGGTACACACCGTGCACCGCTCCGTGGCCACACACGGCGGCCGCGTTGTGAATGACCGGTCGACCGGTGGCCGCGTGAACTCCCGTTCCCGCATCGACGAATCCGACGATCGCGATGCAATCACCGGTCTCCTTGGCGATGTCGTCGAGAACGATGCGGGTGTCGCGCACGAAGCCGGGCTTCAGAACCAGATCTTCGGGCGGGTATCCGGTGACCACCAACTCGCTGAACACCACGATGTCGCAGCCGGCCTCGGCGGCCCGACGATACGCATCGAGGACGAGGGCTCGATTGCCGACGAGATCGCCGACCACGGGGTCGAGCTGGGCCAGCCCGATGCGCAGAGTCGTCACCTGGCCGAGGCTAACGGCGAGCACGGGGCGCGGACCGGGAGAAAATCACCGTGAGCAGGGCCGATACCGGCCCCGGTGACTTCGTCCCGCGACACGGTTCACACAGCGTTCACAGTTGGGCAAAGGGAAAGAAACGCTTTCCTGCGAGATTTAAGTCGCCCCATACAGCTCCGGCGACGTGCCGGACCATCACCCCCTGGAGGACACGTGGCCTACCAAGCCGAATACATCTGGGTCGACGGCACCGAGCCGACTCCCCTTCTTCGTTCGAAGACGAAGATTCTCGCCGACGACGTGACGACGCCTCCGATCTGGGGCTTCGATGGTTCGTCGACCAACCAGGCGCCAGGAGACAAGTCCGACTGTGCTCTGCATCCGGTGTTCACCTGCCCCGATCCGATTCGTGGTGGCAAGAACATCCTCGTTCTCTGTGAAGTCATGCTCGCTCAGACCGGTGCACCGCACCCCACCAACACGCGCGCCGCTTGTGCCGAGGCCGCCAAGAAGTTCGCCTCCGACGAGATGATCTTCGGCATCGAGCAGGAATACACGATGCTGCGCCCCGATGGCTCGCCGCTCGGCTTCCCGACCAACGGCTTCCC
>CAYNKE010000025.1:0-21461 GCA_964397715.1 uncultured Bifidobacterium sp.
CCGGAATTAGTCGAAGCAGAACCCCGATCGCGTAAGCGGTCGGGGTTCTGTGCTTATCGGGCCGGAATTCTCACGAGCCTCTTACCGAAACTCTTCGAACGGCTGAGCCCGAATCGGTACCTTCGGAACGTGAATACATTTTTTGGACTTCCTGCCCATCCGCTCCTCGTGCACTTGCCCGTTGTACTGATTCCACTTGGCTTCATCGGAGCGATCTTGATGCTGGTGCGCTCGTCGTGGTGGCAACGCTTGCTCTGGCCGACGGTGATCGTCACTGCGGCTGGCACGTTGGGTGCGATTCTGGCGGCGAACAGTGGCGAGTCGCTCGAGGGGGCAGTCCGCAATGAGATCTCGAAAGAGGCCACAAAAGTAGAAGGCCTGAAGCTTCTCTACGACCACACCGAAGCCGGTGACATCGCCCGCACGGGCGCGATCATCTTCTTCGTCGCTCTGCTGGTCGCGGTGTTCGCGCCGCGCTTCGTGAAAGTTCTACGTGAGAAGAAGTGGTGGAAGCCGGTGGCGGCTGTCTTGATCGTGGCGAGCGGCGCGTACGCGAGTTGGTCGATGTACGACGCCGGCCACTCGGGCGCCAAGTCGGTGTGGCACGACGTGAAGGTCGTGGGCGAGGGCGACTGATCAGCCGGTGTAGCTGGCCACCACGTCGGGGTGAGCCACCACGTCGGCCGGTGTGCCGCTGGCGATCACTCGTCCGAGGTTCATCGCGACCAGCCGATCGCACACCCGGGTGAGAACGGGTAGGTCGTGTTCGATGATCACGATGCCCACGCCGGTGCGCTCGCGCCAAGTGAGAACGTTGTCCACGAAACTCTCGCGTTCGGTACTCGATAGTCCGGCAGTGGGCTCGTCGAGAAGAACCAGGGTCGGTGACGTCGCCAGAGCACACGTCATCTCGAGGACGCGGCGAAGCCCGGTCGGCAACGATCCGACTTGGGTGTGTCGATACTGCAGAATTCCGAACTCGTCGAGAAGTTGACGCGCTCGTTTCTCGTCGTGGCCCGAACCGATGGCCACGAGCACGGTCTCGAGAACCGTGAGGCTGGGGAACAGTTGCGCCGACTGGAAGGAACGGGCGATGCCGAGGCGGGCTCGCGCGGTGGGACCGAGGCGTGAGACATCTCGACCCCGGAACGTCACGTGTCCCGACTGCGGGCGCGTGAAACCGGAGACGATCTCGAAGAGAGTGGTCTTGCCGGCACCGTTGGGTCCGATGAGCCCCACGATCTCGCCGGCGTCGACGGTCAGCGATGCGTCCTCGACGGCCGTGATCGCCCCGAAACGCCGTGTCACTCCTTCGACGTCGAGCAAACGGCCGCTCGGACGTTCGGTTGCGAAAGCCTCGCGATCGAGGTGCGGCTCGTGCGCACCATCGAGGTCGTCGTTCGGGCGCATGCGTGCACGGATGGCGTCGAACAATCCGGTGATACCGCGTGGCTGTTGTGTGACGAGAATGAGCCAGATGCCGGCGATTCCGGCCCGGGCCTCGGCCGGGGGCTCGAGGAAGAGCGGAAGTCCGATCAAGTACGCCGCACCGAGCACCGGACCGATGAGCGAGCCCAATCCGCCGATGACCGCGACAGTGACCGCATCGATCGAGAGGGCGACGGGGAAGTTGGCCGACGACAACGACGTGTAGGCGTGGGCGTAGATCGCGCCGCCGACTCCGGCAACGAGACCGCCCACGAAGGCGAGCTGCAACTTGGTCGCGACTGCTGACACGGCCATGGCCTTGGCGGCGTCTTCGTTGTCGCGAACAGCCACCACATGTCGAGCGAACGAAGTTCGTCGGATCCAGCGAACGAGGAGAAGAACGATCACGAGGGCCGCGAGTGCGACCCAGTAGTAACCGCGGCCCGACGCCAGATCGATACCGCCGATGGAGCCGGCCGGACGCGCCGGAGCTTGACGGGTGCCGAGGAGCCAGCCGCGATCGAGCAGGTACGCCGATGTGACGAGTGCGAACGAAAGCGTCGCCACCGCGAGTTGCGGTCCGCGAACACGAAGAGCCGGAACCGCGACGATCACCGAGACGGCACCGGCGATCACGGCGCCGCACACGAGTGCCAACGGGAACGGAACGCTGTCGGCGGCGGCGCGAATCGAGATCGCTCCGGCGAGTCCGCCGAGGGCGAACTGCGCAAGCGTGAGTTGCCCACCCAAGCCGGTGACGAGATTGACGGAAATGCCGACGATGGCGACGGCGATCACGAGAGTCGCGTTCACGGCGTCGCTCGCGTTGGCGTACATCGGTACCGTGGCGGCCGCGGCGATCGCCAGAACGGTGAGGCCGACCGTGGTGGGGCGCAGGGGAGCGCGATGCGGTGCACCCACTTGGGTCCAGGGTTCGGCGGCCTTGCGGCCCCGCTGACGTTCGGCGGCCAGAGCGAGCGCGACGGCGAGCAGAATGATGATCTCGATCCAGCCCTTGGCGCCGTCATTGGTGGTCATGACTTGCTCGACGACACCGATCGACATCGCCACGGCAACTGCCACACCGAAACTCGAGAAACGTGCGATCGCCGCCGCGGCGAGACCGCGAAGCAACAGTTCGGGACCGAGTGCCTCGGGGGTCACCACACCGACGGTCGGCAAGATGAACATCGCGGCCACCGCCGACACTGCACCGGCCAGCGCCCACGACCACACCATCATCGTGCGCGGCGGTACTCCGCTCATCGATGCCACATCGGGGTTGGCGGCGGCGCCGCGAATGGCCAGGCCGGTCTTGGAGAGCCACAAGAAGATGCCGAGGCCGAGCAGGAGCAGTGGGGCGACGATTCCCTGAGCCGCGTAGGGCTTGGTGATCAGAAGCGATCCGATCGATCCGGTGGGCATCCCGGCGGGTTGCGGAAACGCTTCGCCGCTCAGGCCGTCGGGGTTGAGGGCGAGCGACAGCACCACGAAGAAGGTGGAGAGACCGAGCATCGCGACCATCGGGATGACTTTCGGAGACGACGACAGCGGTTTGACCACGACGACTTCGGTTGCGGCGCCCGCTCCGGCCGACACCAGAACTCCGACCGCGAACGCGAGCCAGTACGGGATTCCGTATTGCTGAATCGCGAGCGACATGAAGGCCGCGCCGAGGAGTCCGATCGACGAGTGTGCGAAGTTGATGACCCCTGACGATCGGAACACGAGAACCAATCCGGCGGCAAGCAGAGCGTACGTACTACCGGTGAAGAGGCCGAGGGCGACCCCACCGGTCGTGATGTCGAAGTTTCCGACTGCGAAGGCCCAGATCATGACGCCGCTTTCTCGGCGAGCACCGAGCTCAGCCCGTCGAGGTGAATGGCCCGAATGAGGTCGGGCTGGCCGCGCAATTCGTCGGCCGGGAAGTCGGCAACGATCGCTCCGCGTTCGATGCACACCGCGCGTTGGGCGAGCGAGAGGGCGACCGCGGTCGACTGCTCGACGATCACCATCGCCACTCCGTCGTCGTTGAGTCGCCGAATGGCCGGGCCGAGATCGGCGATGGCGGCGGGCGAGAGTCCGAGGGTGAGTTCGTCGATGAGGAGCAGTCGGGGGCGGAGCATGACGGCGCGGGCCAGCGCGAGCATCTGGCGTTCACCACCCGAAAGTGTCCCGGCACTTTGACGGAGACGTTCCTTGAGCTTCGGGAAGGTCTCGAAGGCGCGCTCGCGGGCGGCGCGCATCTCGCCGAGTGAGAGCGTGCTCGCGAAGAGACGCAGGTTGTCGTCGACGGTGAGCGGCCGGGCGATCGCCGCTTCGGGAGAGATCAGCATGAGGCCGGCACCGGCACGGCCGGCGGCGTCGAGTCCGGCGAGATCGACTCCGCCGTACTGCACGCGTCCGGACCACGCAGGGTGGAGTCCAGCGATCGTGCGGAGGAGAGTCGTCTTGCCCGCGCCGTTCGGTCCGAGGAGAGCGACGACCTCGCCCGGGCCGACGGCGAGATCGATCGAGAAGAGAACCTGCAACGCGCCGTAGCCCGAGTCGAGTCGACGGATGTCGAGAAGCGCCGTGTCGCGCGACCGATTGTTCCCGACGGCGGTCACGGTCGGTTCGGCGACGGGGTTGAGATCAGTGACGACGAGGCGACGAAGACGACGAACCGACTGATGGAGAACGAGAACACCCGTGATCGTGAGCCACCACGTGTGATGTCGGGGCTCGGCGAGCGATGACGCGACGAGCCCGAGGCATGCCCCGAGGATCGCGCGACCCAGAACGCGGCCGAACGCGACCGCCCGGCCGACCGGATCGGGATCCCACGACACGATGCCCGTGGCGAGAACGATGCTCGTGCCGAGGCAGGCCAGACCGATGCCCCATCCGGTGGCGGCACCGACGAGGGTGTGCGACGTGACGCCGGCGAGAGTCGAGAGCGCGCCGATCGCCACTGAAGCGTGAAGGGTCTGGTGCAGACGACTGGTCGTATCGGAACGCCGTGAGTCGATGAGATGACCGAGAGCGCCGACGACCATCGCGCCCACCGCGCCTCCGACCACGGTGAGAAGGGGATAACGCGGCCCGACCACCGCGTCGGCCCGGATCTGCGAACTGGCGATCGGCCACATCCCGACGGTGAGGAAAGCGATCATTCCCACGGGCCGTTTCACGAGCTCGGCGACCGACTGTCCGCTCACCTCGCGCGCGACGAGACGAGGGTCGAACGTGGATGATGCGGCGACCGTGTCGGGTTGACTCCAGCCGAGGGCCGCCGACACGACGAGGAGAACTCCTCCGATTGCCGCGACCACCGCCCAGTCGACCACCGGCGACCACGTTCCGTAGGCCAGTCCACCCGCGACGCCGACTGATGCCGCACCGACGGTGAGTGATGCCCCGACGAATCGCTGACTCTGGGCCCTCTCGACGGAGATCGCATGCGACACGAACGTGGCGATCGACGCGGTGATCAGTGCGAGAACGCCGATCGACACCCAGGCCGGCTCGCCGATGTCGATGAAACCAAGGGCCAGAGCACCAGTGATCAGGGCGATGACGCGCCGTGCGCGTGATCCGGCGACAGCATTGGCGATACCGATTCCGATGAACGCGGCCAGTGCGAGCCAGGCGAGGTAGGAGCGGACCGATCGGTCGGCATCGAAGGCGATCACGTCGATGCGGGTGAGGACGAGGGGGAGCGGGATGGCGGCCCCGGCGATGGCCGCGAGATCGAACCACTGACTCGGGTCTCGGAACCAGGACGGCTTCGAAGCGGTCATGACGGGAAAGCCACCGTGTCGTCCGTGAGGGTGAAGCAGGAACACGAGGAGTCCCAGATGGTCGCTCGGAATCCGGCGACTCCGTCGAACGATCCGGCCGAGAACGAGGACGCATAGTTGGACGCGCTCATCCAGGTGTCGCCGAGCGAGCCGATCTGCTGGGCGAGAGCATCGGCGGTGAGCGCCCGTCCGGCCAGACCGCGACCGGCTTGCTCGAGCAATGCCACGGCGTCGCAATAGACCATCGCCTCGCGCATGTTGGCTCGTTCGGCGAAGGTGTGGCCCGCGGCGGCCAATACGTCGATGCAGCGCTGTTCGGAAGCGTTGCCGGGACGCGGGTACTCGGAGTCGGCGATGTCGAAGGCCGGCTGGATGGAGATGCCGATCGCACCATCGAGAGCCATCGGCATCTCGCGTTTGATGAAGTCGGGATTGTCGAATGACGTGATGGCGTAACGCGGAAAATACTGCTGCGGAATCGCGGTCGTGATGAGGAAAGCGAGGAGTCGCGAGCCGCCCACCACGATGACGCGATCGATGCCCTGGTCCTTGAATTCGAGGACGGCTTGATCCTGGCCGGCCTGCAACGTGGCTCCGGTGCTCGGATCGATCCATTGGATGTCCGTCGGCTCGATACCGAGTGACGCGAGAGTCGGCGCGAGATCGTCATCGACGACTCGACGGTTCTCGGGGCTGTCGATACCGACGATGCCGAGTTTGGCTCCATCGGTGAAGAACTGGTTGTCCGACAACGCGATCGCGAGTCCGCGCAGCAACTTGCCGTATTCGGGCATGATCGGCTGCCACAGATACGGCGAGAACTCCTCGAGGGTCTTCTGATCGACGGGGAAGAACGTCTGGTCGATCATGACGGTCTTGCGGTTCGCGTAACAAGGCCGAGCGTTCGATTGCACCTGACCGTAGAGGACGACCGCGAACACCGGATCGTCCTCGGTGAAGGTGCGGCACAACTTCTCCTCGGCGTCGGGGGTGTCGAGCAGAGCGTCGTAGACGACGATCACGGGTTCGATTCGGCGTCCGGCGATGCCGCCCCGTGAATTGACGTCGGCGACGAGCGCTTCGATCTGGCCCTTCACGTCCCCGACATCGGGCGAGTCGAAGCGCAGGAGCTTCTTCAACTGCGTCTGGTCGACGATGATGAATCCGATCTTGACGGATGTGTCGGTGACCCCCGGACCTGACGGCTCGGTGGACGTGTCTCCGCCCGACGAACTCTGTTCGCTGGCGGCGACTCGCGCTGCCTCACGAACCATCTCGGTGCGCTTGGGGCCGCAGGCGGCCAGAACGAGACCGAGGGCGATGAGAAGCGCCATCACTCGCCTCACTTGCGACTCCATTCGGACACCCGCGGATTCTTGGCGAACGCTTCGAGGGGTTTGGTGTCCATGTTGCGCGGGTTCTTGGACAACGCGGCCTTGGCGAAAGCGATGGTGAGGCCAGCGACGAGACAGCGCACCTCGCCGTCGACAGCGGCGGACTCGGGAGTCGGATCGGCGTCGAGGAAACCGCGAGCCGTGGTGCTGTCACCGGGGTGTCCCATCACCATGTGAGTCCCACCGTCGATGACGACGTAGCGACTGAGCACGTGCGAGGAGACTCCCCGTTCGAACGTGGCCTTCACCGGATCGTGATCGGCGCCACCCTTGTAGCGGTCGGCACTCTGGCGGATGACCCCGTCGTCCGAACCGGAAATGAGAAGGACCGGAACTTCGTCGAGGACGGGGAGCACCGTGTCCTTCGGATGCCCGAGCATGAGAGCCGGCATGGTGTGGGCGCCGTAGGTGATGACACCGCGCAGTCCGGGGAACCACTCGCGTTTGGCGTTCTCGAGTGCCACGGTGCCGCCGGCCGAGTGGCCGATGAGAACGAAGCGAGAGGAGTCGACGAGACCGTTGATGGGCCCTTCGCGTTCGAGGCGGTGCAGCGAACCGAGAATCGGTGCGATGGCGGTCGCGCTCGGACGAGAGCCGTACGTGTCGGGAGCGACCGCGGTGATGTCGAGACCAGGCGAGAGAGCGAGGTTGCCGGGCATCAACTCGTCGACGAAGTCGAACGTGATGGTGGCGATGCCTTCTTCGGCGAGCGACACCGCGAGCCAGCGGTACTGATCCGCGCCGACGTTGATTCCGGGCATGATGATCGCGAGGGGCCACGGGGCCTGGTCGGTGCGCGCCGGGAGGACTCCCGACAATCGCTCGGCGTCGGCTCCGGTGTATTCGGCCGGGTAATGAAGGCGGAAGTGGATCGTGTCGTGGGGCGCGCGAGCCGAGTGCACCTTGGCGGCGCCGTGCACCGCGCGGATGAGCGGCTTGTTGGTCACGATGTCGCACTTCCGCCGGCCACGCGAGCGCGGATGGATTCGATGCGCCGACGGCGGGAGCGTTCGCGTCGAACGAGGACCCAGATCACGAGCGCACCGATAGCGCTGACCACACCCGACACCACGCCGGTCGACTGATCGCGTAACCACGTGGTGATCGGATCGAAGACCTCCTCGGCGACGAGACCCGTGACGTACGTGAGGAAACCGACGAGTGGGCCGAGCCAGACGTAGCGCGACACGCCACGGCGATCTGCAGTTCCCGACATCGTCCCCTCTTTCGTGTCGCTGGTGGTCGTGATTCGTCTACTGGTAGAGCGGATCGGGCATGGGCCCGACCGATCGGGATCGCACCGGTTGCACGACGGTGGGGGCGACCGTGTGCGGGAGTTCGGGACCCCAATTGACGGCGTTGCCCTTCATCTCGAGCGACGCCTCGGTGGTGTACCAGTCGACGAGGTCGCCGTCGCAACGAAGGAGCCAGGTGCAGCCGACTTCTTCGGCGGCGGTGAAGTCGCCATGGCGAACGAGCGCCGGACGGAAGAAGTAGGTGCCGGGCCACATGCGTCCGAAGTTGTAGTCGAAGCCGCCCTCGAGGCAATACGCCTCTTCGTACACCGGGTGGTGGGCGAGTGGATGCTCGCGCCAGCCCGGCTTGGCCTTGATGAGGCGGGTGTAGAAGCCGGTCTTGGCATCGCGATGAAGCATCTTGATGAAGAGGCCGGGCACGGGCGTACCGCCGAGGTCGAATCGCATGGGGCTGCCGATCTCGACCGGCAGCCACTCTTCTTCGGCGCTGTGGTGAATGACGAGCACCTGGTCCTCGCGCACGTCGGGTCGATCGGCCGATGCGAGGTCGAATCCCCAGTCGCCGTACTCGCGAAAGAACAGGATTTCGGTGCCGGCCTTCACGGAGATGGCTGGTGTGAGCACACCCGTCGGGGCCATCCAGTAGCCGCCGGGGCCGAGGCGTTCGTTGCCGATCGTCATCTCTCCGGACAGCACGAACCATTCGGTTTCGGCGTGGTGCACGCCCGCGGGTCGATGCCAGTCGGACACGAAGTGAACCTTGGCCGAGAGCGAGCCGTCCTCCTCGTCGTAGGCGAGGTTGCGTTGACGGGCGGTGCCATCGGCGTGGACGAACTCACCCAGATGCCAGATGTAGTCGCGTTCGTCGACGATTTCGACGTGCGGTCGCATGGCCCCTCCCCGTGCTGCCAGTCAGATTCGGAACGCCGTTCCTCTACGGCCGAGCATAACCCAGACGTCCCGACAGGGCCGTCGTCGCCTCGAGGAGACGACGAGCGAAGTCGTTCGTGAGGGGAGCGAAGCGTTCGAGGGGTCCGCAGATGGAGACGACCCCCACCGGGCCGTCGTCGCTGAAGACCGGTGCGGCAACCGATGCCGCGCCGGCCTGGCGTTCACCGAACGACACGGCGTAGCCCACGCGACGGATGGACTCGAGTTCGTTCCGCAGCGCCGCTTTGTCGACGATGGTCTGCGGGGTGAGGGCATCGATCGCGCTCGTGGTGAGATACGCGTCGATCTCGTCGGCCGGAAGAAACGCGAGGAGGGCCTTCGACGACGCCCCCGCGTGGAGCGGGAACATGCGTCCGAGCGACACGGTCATCGTGACTTCGCGATCGGGCGTGACCTGGTCGACGTAGGTGCGCGACCATCCGTGGCGCAACGACAGCGTCGCGGTTTCGTCGGTGGACCGCGACAGTTGCACGAGTGTCTGACGGGCGAGCGTTCGCAGGTCGAGTCGACTGCGGTACGCCGATGCCAGCTGCAGGACTCCGGGTCCGAGCGAATAGCGGCGACTCTCGGGATCGGCGATCACCACGTCGCGGTCGCAGAGCGACGTGAGGATGCGGTGGACGACCGCCTTGGAGATGTCGAGTTCGGTTGCGATCTCGGTGATGCCGAGCGTCGCCCCTTGGCTGGTCGTGAAGAGCATGAGGACGTCGATGGCGCGCTCCACACTCGTGGTGCTGCCCCGGGACTTGGCGTGAGCCGGCTCACGGGTCGAGCGTCTGGTGCTCATTCCGCCCCCTTTCTGATAGAACGGACCCTATCGGAATCCTGTTCCCCCTAGCGGAACAGCTCGGATGGAGGGGTCATGACGGGGAAGGGGCCGTTGGCGGGCGTTCGCGTGGTCGACGCCAGCACCGTCCTGGCCGGTCCCCTCGCCGCACAGATCCTCGGCGACTTCGGTGCCGACGTCGTCAAGATCGAGCACCCGCGAGCCGGCGACTCGTTTCGTCACCATGGAGCCGTCGTCGACGGTCAGGGCGTCTGGTGGAAGACGGTCGCTCGCAACAAGCGCACCGTCGCGCTCTATCTCGGTCATGCCGATGGCGCCGAGATCTTCCGTCGCATCGTCCGCGATGCCGACGTGCTGGTCGAGAACTTCCGACCCGGAACGCTCGAGAAGTGGGGGGTGGGCCCCGACGTCCTCCACGCGATCAATCCGCGTCTCGTGATCGCTCGAATCACCGGATTCGGACAGAGCGGCCCGTACGCATCCCGCGCCGGATTCGGAACTCTCGCCGAAGCGATGTCGGGGTTCGCCGCCGCCACCGGTGAACCCGACGGACCGCCCACGCTTCCGCCCATGGGTCTGGCCGACACACTCGCCGGATACGCCGCGGTGTCGGCGGTGATGATGGCTCTGTATCACCGCGACACGGTCAGCGGTCGCGGCCAGGTGATCGATGTGTCGTTGCTCGAACCGATGATGGCTGCGGTCGGACCGGGACCGTCGACGTACTCGCTCACCGGACGTATCCCGCCGCGAGTCGGTAATCGCTCGGCGGCCAACGCGCCACGGAACACCTACAAGACCGCCGACGGACGTTGGGTCGCCATCTCGACTTCGGCGACTCCGATTGCCGAGAGGGTCATGCGCCTGGTCGGCCGGGCCGATGTCGTGACCGAGCCGTGGTTCGCGTCGGCGTCGGGCCGGGTGGCCCATGTCGACGAACTCGACGGAGCAGTGGCCGATTGGATCGCCGCTCGTTCGTTCGACGAGGTGACGGCGGCGTTCGAGGAAGCCGAGGCCGCCGTGGCTCCGATCTACACGGCCGCCGATCTCTGCGCCGATCCCCACGTTCGAGCGACCGGAATGCTCACCGAGGTCCCCGACGAACACTTCGGATCCGTGCTCATGGGCAATGTGCTCTTCCGCATGTCGGAGACCCCGGGCTCGATTCGATTCACCGGCCGTGATCTGGGTGCCGACACCGACGAGGTGTTGCGCGAGGTGGGTGTCGATGTGTCCACCATCGAGAAGTTGCGAGGCGAAGGAGTTCTGGCGTGAGTTCGGATGCGAACGCGCTCCTCGACGCGATGAGTCGCGGGATCGAGATCATCGACTTGGCACGGCCGATGGTCGTCGGGATGCCGCAATCGCCGAATCACCCCGAGTTCCGTCTGAGCATGCCGCGCCGCCACGGCGACATGATTCGAGACGACGGAGGTTCGGCGGCCAACGATCTCTTGGTGACGGGGACGCACGTCGGCACACACATCGACGCGCTCGGCCACGTCTCGCATTGCGGCGAGTTGTACGGGGGAGCCAAAGCCGATGACGTGCAGAGGGGCGGAAGGCTCTCGTCGCACGGAGTCGAGCGCATCGATCCGATCGTGGCGCGCGGAGTTCTGGTCGACGTGCCGGCCTCGCTCGGTCGAGAAGCGCTCGGGGGTGGTGAGGAGATCACACCCCAGCACCTCTCCGACGCCGTCGCATGGAGCGGGGTCGCGCCGCGCCCGGGTGACGTCGTCCTCGTGCGCTCTGGTTGGGGATCGCGATGGAGCGACGGCCCGGCGTTCGTCGGCAAGGACACCGGCGTTCCGGGTGTCGGCGAAGCCGGCGCTCGGTGGTTGGCCGATCATGCACCCCGCGCGGTCGGGGCCGACACCATCGCGTTCGAGTGCCTTCCGGCCGGTCGGGGCCATGCGCTCCTCCCGGCTCACCGGGTGCTTCTCGTCGAACGCGGTGTGAACATCATCGAAACGCTCGACCTCGAGGTCCTGTCCGCTCGTCGCATTCACGAGTTCATGTTCGTTCTGGCTCCCTTGTCTCTCGTCGGTGCCACCGGTTCGCCGGTCCGTCCCCTTGCGGTGGTGAATACGTGACAACACTTCTCGAACGCCTCGGAGTCTTCGCCTCCGAAGCGATCCGTCGTCCTCTTCCCGCTGACGTCGCGGCGTCGGTGCCGGGTCGCGTTCTCGACATCCTCGGTATCTGCGTGCGCGCGACCGAAGTCGACTCGACGAGCGCGATCCGCACTTTCGTCCAACGGCAAGGGGGTATCGGCCGCTGCACCGCGGTCGGCTTCTCGTCGGGTATGCCGATCACGACGGCGGCCTTCGTCAACGGGGTGCTCGCCCATTCACTCGATTACGACGACACGCACCTGCCGTCGATCCTCCACCCGTCGGCCAGCGTGGTGCCAGCCGTCCTGGCCGCCGCCGAGGAATACGGCAGCGCCCCCCACGACACCATGAATGCCGTGGCCGTCGGCCTTGAACTGGTGGTGCGTCTCGGAATGGCCGGGTACGACGAGTCGTCCCACCAGTCGGAATTCTTCGAACACGGTTGGCACGCGACGTCGATGTGCGGAGCGATCGGCGCGGCTGGTGCCGTGGCGGCGCTCGCTCAGGGCACCGCCGCCGAATGCGCTCACGCGATGGCCATCGCCTGTTCGATGGCGTCGGGCATCATCGAGGCGAACCGCACTGGCGGCACCGTGAAGAGAATCCACTGCGGGTGGGCGGCCCAGGCCGCGGTGACCGCGGCACAACTCGCACTGGCCGGACTCACGGGGGCTCCGACGGCTCTCGAAGGGCGATTCGGCTTCTACGGCGCGACTCTGCGCGACAAGTGGTCACCCGATCCGCTGCTCGACGGTTTGGGTACCGAGTGGAACGTGGCGGACATCTTCTACAAGCCCTACCCGGCCAATCACTTCACGCACGCGGGTATCGACGCCGCGATCGCGCTGCGCAGCCAGGGCCTACGACCAGAACACGTCGCCTCGGCGACTCTCGGTGTGGCCACGTCGACGGTTCGCACCATCGGCGATCCGATCGAGACCAAGCGCACACCACCCACGGGCTACGCCGCGCAGTTCTCGGGTCCGTACACCGTGGCCGCCGCGTTGTTCGGCGGGGGAGGACTCGGACTCGGCCTCGACGACTTCACCGACTCGCTCGCCAACGATCCGCGCCGGCGCGAATTGATGAAGAAGATCTCGGTGGTCGGCGATGCGGCGTGCGACGCGGTGTATCCGTACGAATTTCCGGCGGTCCTGACGGTCGAGACGATCGACGGACGCGAATTGCATTGCGCGGTCATGGAGAACCGCGGTGGTCCGCGCCGCCCGCTCACCAACGCCGAACTTCGTGGAAAGTTCGAGCAGAACGTCGACGGTCTTCTCAAGCCCGACGCGGCCGCCTTCGTCGCCGACTCCCTGACCAGCACGACTCCTGATGTGCGCGTCGTGATGAATCACCTCGCGTCGGTCGAGAGCCCCGAGACATGAGCGAATCGTGAGCCTGGATCCGGTACTGCTCGCGGTCATCAACGGTCGGCTCGAACAGATCGCCGACGAGATGGACGCGACGCTCTTCCGCTCGGCGTTCAATCCGATCATCGCCGAGGCTCACGACGCATCGCACGGCATCTATCACGCGCACACCGGAGCCACGCTCGTCCAGGGATCGAACGGACTGCCGGTCTTCGTCGGATCGATGGCCGGTGCGGTTCGCCTGGCCATCTCGACCATGGCGGCCGACAGCGAACGACGAGGTGGTCGTCCCGATGTCGACGGGGCGGTCGAGTCGGGCGCGGTTCGCGACGGCGACGTCTACTGCTTCAACGATCCTTACGAGGGCGGCACCCATCTGAACGATCTCAAGATGATCCGCCCGTTCTTCCGTCGCGGTCGCATCTGGTGTCACCTCGCGTCGGTGGGCCACTTCACGGACGTCGGCGGCAACGTGCCGGGCAACTACAACCCGGCCGCGCGCGACATCCAGCAGGAAGGGACGCTCATTTCGCCGGTCCTGATCCGCCGTGCGGGGGAGACCGATGATCGGGTGATCGACTTGGTGTGCTCGGTCTCGCGTCAGCCCGTGAACGCGTACGGCGACATGCAGGCCCAGTTGAACGCCCTCGACCTCGGTGCCCGTCGACTCGGCGACTTGCTCGACGAGTACGGCGACGACGTGGTGCGCGAAGTTCTCGACGAGCTCACACGTCGCGCCGCCACGTTGATGCGTTCGAGCATCGCCAAACTTCCCGACGGCGTGTATCGAGCCGTCGACTACCTCGACAACGACGGCTCGTCTCCCGAGCTGGTGGAGGTGGCTCTCACGATGACGGTTGCCGCTGACACCTTGACACTCGACTTCACCGGTACGTCGGGAGCGGTCACGGGCCCGATCAACATTTCGCACTCCACCGCGGTGGCGGCTTGCTACGTCGGGCTCAAGCACGTGTTTCGCGACGTGCCGGCCAACTTCGGGTGCCTCGAACCGGTGAACATCGTGATACCGGACGGCAGTCTTCTGGCGGCGGTGCGGCCGCGACCCGTGGGCGGTTACACCGAGACCATCCTGCGGGTGATGGACCTGATCTTCCGGTGCGTCGCCGAAGCCGATCCGAGCGCATCCAATGGGTGCAGCTACGGAACGATCAACGCTCTGTCGATCGCCGGACAGCGACCGGACGGATCGCCATGGGTGATGTTCACGTTCTACGGCGGCGGCTTGGGTGGATCGCCGGTGTCGGACGGGCTCAATCACGGGAACGCTCCGTTGTCGACAGCCACCATTCCACCGGTCGAAATCCTCGAGGCGCAGTA
The DNA here is from genome assembly GCA_964397715.1 of uncultured Bifidobacterium sp. Classification (GTDB taxonomy): domain Bacteria; phylum Actinomycetota; class Acidimicrobiia; order Acidimicrobiales; family Ilumatobacteraceae; genus Casp-actino8. The sequence goes on from CAYNKE010000025.1 coordinate 14,424, forward strand.
TCCGGTTCGCTTCCGCCGCTGGGCGCTGCGACCCGACTCGGGCGGTGATGGCGAGTTCCGCGGCGGACTGGGTGCGTCCTACGACATCGAACTGCTCGCTGACTCCGCCGAAGCATTCACGTTCGGCGACCGCGCTTGGAGACCACCGCTCGGAGTCGCCGGCGGCGGTGCTGCGGCGACGAACGAGATCAGTTTCGTCGTCGCCGACGAAGTGGTCGAACCCGAACTCGGCGCCAAGGTGCTCGGCGTCAAGATGGCCCGAGGCGACCGCGTTCGCATCGAATCACCCGGCGGCGGCGGATACGGCGACGCCTCGCGTCGCGACCCCGAAGCCGTCGAGCGCGACCGCCGCCTCGGCTACGTCACCGGGAGCGGCTCGTGATCATCGGGATCGACGTCGGTGGAACCTTCACCGACGTGTTCGCTCTCGACGAGTCGAGTGGCGACATCGCGGTCGGAAAAGTCACCTCCACGCGAACGAACGAGTCGGAGGGCTTTCTCGACGGGATTCGGAGCGTCACCGGCCCGATGCCTCTCGGTGACGTGCAGGCGATCATTCACGGCACGACGGTCGGCACCAACGCCCTTCTCGAACGAAAAGGAGCGCGTACCGGAGTCATCACGACCGCTGGTTTCGCCGACGTTCTGGAGATGCGTCGCCGCGATCGGCCGCGCACGTGGGGTCTGTGGGGGGACTTCCGCCCCGTTGTCGAACGCGACATGCGTTCCGAAATCACCGAGCGGACACTCGCTGATGGAACCGTGATCGAAACAGTCGACGCGGCCGAGGTGCGGAGAGTCGCGCGCGAGCTACTCGACCGTGGCGCGCGGTCGATCGCGATCTGCTTCCTTCACTCGTACGCCGATCCGAGCAACGAACAGGCCGCGGCTCGCGTCGTGCGCGAGATGTGGCCGAACGCGCACGTGTCGGTGAGCAGCGAGATTCTTCCGGAGATTCGCGAGTTCGAGCGCACGTCCACCACCACGCTCAACGCGTATCTGCAACCCGTCGTCGGCGACTACCTCGAGCAACTCGAGAAGGGTTTGGCCGAAGCCGGGTTCGCCGGACGTTTCCTCGTCGTTCAGTCGAATGGCGGAGTGATGACCGTCGAACGCGCGCGGGCGGTGCCGGTGCGGACGGCTCTTTCGGGTCCGGCGGCCGGCGTGATCGCCGCGAGTCGCATCGCGGTGGCGGCCGGCCATCCGAACGTGCTGACCGGCGACATGGGTGGAACCAGTTTCGATGTCGCGGTGGTCGTCGACGGACGTTCGGTGCAGGCGACTCAGACGACGATCGACTTCGGACTCGTGGTGCGCACACCCATGATCGAGATGAGCACGATCGGTGCCGGCGGAGGCTCCATCGCGTGGGTCGATCGCGGCGGTCTGCTTCAGATCGGACCCGAATCAGCCGGCGGGGTCCCCGGTCCCGCGTGCTACGGAATGGGCAACGATCGGCCGACGGTCACCGACGCCAACGTCGTACTCGGACGCATCAATGCCGACCGTCCGATTGGCGGACGCGACGCGCTCGACGTGGAGGCGGCGCGGCGCGCGATCGATGATCACGTCGCACGCCCACTCGGTCTCAGCATCGAAGACGGCGCCGAGGCGATCGTGCGGGTCGCCGAAACCCGAATGTCCGGGGCGCTGCGCATCGTGTCGATCGAACGCGGGCACGATCCGACGAAGTTCTGGATGGTGCCGTTCGGCGGCGCCGGCGCACTGCACACCTGTGCGTTCGTCCGTGATCTCGGACTGGCCGGAGCACTCGTGCCGAGACTTCCGGGAGTCATCTCGGCCCTTGGGTGCGTGTTGGCCGACATGCGCTACGACTCGGTTCGCACCTGGCAGTCGCCCCTCGCGACCCTCGACATCAACGGAGTTCAGCGATCGATGCACTCGTCGATCACCGAGTCGCGGCGAGCCATCGAGTCGTCAGGGGTGGTCTTCGACCGCGTCGACGTGGAGATCGCTCTCGACATGTCGTACGTCGGTCAGACTCACGCGGTGACGGTTCCCCTCCTGGTCGACGACCCGAGCCGGATCGACCTGCCGGTGGTCACCGCGGCATTCGAGTCGGCGTACCGCGCTCAGTTCGGGCGGCTTCTGCACGGTGTCGCCGTTCGCGTCCTGGGAGTTCGGACGAGTGTGATCGGGAGGCGCCCCGAGTTCGATTTGGCGCGACTGGTCACCGGGACGATGGCGCAGGAGGCCGCTCGAATCGGCTCGCGTCGCATCTACGTGGGAGGTCTGTGGCACGACGCCGACGTGTGGAACCGCCTTCAACTTCCGGTCGGTACGTCGGTGCACGGACCGTGCGTCCTCGAGCAGTCCGACGCCACGACCCTCATCGAACCCGGCTTCGTTGCGACCGTCGATCGCTTCGGCAATCTCGAAGTGGTGCGTTCGTCATGAACTCGGCTCTCGTGCTCGTCGATCTTCAGAACGACTTCTTGCATCCCGACGGTGCGTACGCTCGCGGGGGAGCGGTCAGCGAAGCGGCACGGGCTCTTCCGGCCCGATTGGCTCCCGCGGTCGCCGCGGCTCGTCGGGCGAGAGTTCCGGTGATCGCCACGTGTTTCACGCTCGTGCCCGGCCTCGACGGAGAGCCGATGATCGCCGAGCATCTGCGCGTGTTGCGGCCGTTCCTGCGACGCGGCGACTTCGCGGCTGGCTCGTGGGGACACTCGGTGGTCGACGAACTGCTGCCGATCGACGCGGTCGTGGAGAAGGTGGCCTACTCGGCGTTTCTGCACACGAGGCTCGAGTGGCTGTTGCACCAGTGGGGTGTACACGACATCGCGGTGGCCGGAATCGTCACCAACGGCGGCGTGGCGTCCACCGTCCGTGACGCTCACGCTCGCGGCTTCCACGTTCGACTGCTGTCGGACGGCTGCGCGGCGTTCGACGAGAAGATTCACGATGCAACGTTGATCAGTCTGGCTGGAGTGGCCGAAATGGTCGCCGTGAGCACCTATACGAAGGGATTGACATGACCAACCGCTCTCTCGTTCGCGCGGCGCTCCAGATGCCGACGTTCCACGGACTCGGTGTACCCGACGACGGAATCTTCGAACACGTGTCGAGCTATACCCAGTCGGCCGAGAAGGCCGGCTTCGACACGGTCTTCGTGATGGACCACTTCTACCAGTTGATCTTCCTCGGTGGTTCACGCCAGCCGATGCTCGAGGGCTACATGCTCTTGTCGGCTCTCGCTGCGCGCACGACGCGAGTCAACCTCGGGACGCTCGTCACCGGCGTGACGTATCGCAATCCCGCGATGCTCGGGAAGATGATCACGACCCTCGACCTCGTGTCGCGTGGACGGGCCATCTGCGGCATCGGAGCCGCTTGGTACGAAGAAGAGCACCGGGCTTTCGGATTCGATTTCCCACCGACCGCTCAACGCTTCGAGATGCTCGACGAGGCGGTGCAGATCCTGCGCGGGATGTTCACCTCGCCGGAGACCAACGTCTCGGGCCGCCACTTCCGAGCCGAGGGCTTGCTCAACGTGCCGACACCTATTCGCTCCGGTGGACCGCCGATCCTCATCGGCGGCTCGGGCGAGCGCAAGACGATTCCGCTCGCGGCGCGAGTGGCCGACGCCATCAACTTCAACTGCACGGTCGACGAAGTTCCTCGCAAACTCGAAGTCCTGAACCGGGCCCTCGATGTTGCCGGTCGCTCTCGTGATTCGATCAACGTCACGCTGCTCGCGTCCCTCGTGACCGCGCCCACCGAGAAGGATGTCGACGACTTGTTGCGACGTCTCGTCGCCGGGCGCGGGATGGACCCGGCGCAACTCGACGATCCAGGATTCCGCGCCGGCCTCACGGCTCGCATGATCGTCGGAACGCACGCCGAGGTGGCCGACCGACTCGGCGGTCTGTGCGGACCGTCGGGCCTGGACGGCTTGTCGTTCATGTTGCCGGCACACGCCTCCGACCCGAACGGGCCGGCGGCAGTCGCACCGGCGTTGAGGGAGTGCGGCCTGATCGTGGGCTAAGGTCGTTTGCGGAACGGTGTTCCGCAAACTCGTTCGAAGGGGAGGGGACATGTCTGGTGCCACCGAGACGACGAAGTCGATCGTCGACATTCACGACGAGTCGGGACCACTCGACGTCACACGCGAGTTCGGCGTGTTGCGCGAAGGTCTGCAGAAGATGTTCGACCAGATCACCGCGGTGCTTCCGGTCGAACCCGATCCGTCGACCGACGAATTCGCGTCGTACGGTGTGGAAGGCGGCCCCAAGGGCAGTCTGAACGCGTTCGTCGGGCCCGATGTCGACTGGATGATCCACTCCTGGATCGGCAATCCCTCGATCGGTTTCACCAACTTGCACCTCACCGCGTACCTCGGACCGCACACGTACGTCCCGCACCTCGGAATCGCCGTCGGCACGATTCCCGATTACTGGTACTTCGTCGACTACGTGCCGCGGGTCGACTTGTTGGCGCGCCCCGACTACCTCGACCGCTACTACGAACCCCACAACGCCGAGTTCATGGCCATCCGCGAGGATCCTCACTTCTCGCCGTTCGTCAGCCAGACGCTCTACGTCCGCCAGGCGGTCTCGAACACCGCGCTGTGCTGCGTGGTCAAGCGGACCGACGACGCCGTCGACAAGATGCTCCGCCTCGCGCAGGGTCGAGTCAACGATTGGCTGGCTCACCTTCGAGCCGGCGACCCGGTGGCCAAGAGCGAACGTCAATCTCTCGCGGAGCGCGACCTACTGGTCCGACGCACCGTGGCCGATCGCGATCCGGCCAACGTGATCGGCGTGCGTTTCTTCGGCGAAGCCATGACCGAACGACTCGTACGCGCGTTGTGGGGCGGCGATCGCCGTATCCCTCGCCCCGATGGATCGAAAGCCCGAATCGGCTGATCAAGGAGTAGAAGATGATCAAGAACCAGTGGTACGCCGTCGAATTCGGCCACGTGATCGGCTCGAAGCCGCACCAGGTGCGCCTCTTCGGCCAGGACCTCGTTCTCTATCGCGACACCAAGGGCGAGCTGGTCTGCCACAGCGACATCTGCATCCACCGCGGTGCGTCGTTGGCGGGGGGCAAGGTCGTCGGCGACTGTGTGGAGTGCCCGTACCACGGCTGGCAGTTCGACACCGATGGCACGTGCGTGAAGATTCCCGCCAACAAGGCCGGTTCGCCCATCCCGAAGAAGGCCCGCGTCGACAATTATCCGTGCGTCGAGAAGTACGGCTACGTGTTCGTGTTCTTCGGCGACCTTCCGGAGAGCGAGCGTCCGCCATTGGCCGAACTGCCCGGAATGGACGACACCCGCGAGGCCCGCGCCGAGGGCAACCGCATCGTGCAGGGCGAGTTCCACTGGAAGGCCAACTACGAGCGAGTCATCGAGAACGGCGCCGATGCGGCCCACGCTCCCTTTGTTCATTCGACGAGTTTCGGGAATCCCAACAAACCCGAGATCGAGGATTTCGATCTCGTGGAGCACAAGGTCGGTTCACATCTGATGGGTGCCACGTACGTGGTGCACCTCGAGCCGCCCGACCCCAAGGGGATCTGGAAGTACCTGCGGCGCGGCAAGGAGCGTCCGCCGGTGGCGACCGGGAACGGCGTGTTCTTCCCGAACATCACGTTCCTGCAGGTCAATCTCCCGATCGGCGTGATGACCATCTTCACGGCGGTCGTGCCGGTGGACGAGAACAACTCGATCTCCAAGTGGACGATGATGCGGACGTTCTTCACGCAACCGTGGGCCATCACGTTGCTGCGCGCCGACAAGGACTCGTACAAGCGCACCATGAAGATCTTCTACGAGGATCGCGCCACGGTGGAGGGCCAGCGGCCCGAACTGGTGCCGTTCGACTTGTCGGCCGAGCTGCAGGTGAAGAGTGACGCGGTGCAGGTCGCCTATCGGCGTTGGCGGCAGGCCAACATCGATCGTGGATGGCTCATCGACGAACACGTCGTCGGCACCGGCCGCTACGAGGGCGCCAAGGTCGTGCCGTCACCGGCCCGCCGCTCCAATCCGGAACTCGCCAACGCCTGGGTCCTGAAAGAACTCGAGGCCAAGGAAGCACTGCGCGAACGCCGTGAGGTCGAGCGCGCGTGAGCGTCTCGTTCGATCTGTGCTGGCGCTCGGTCGAGACGATCGTCGATCGCCTGGGCCTCGTCGAGAAGGCCGGTGACGCTCCCGATGCGTTGCACGTCCTGACGAGCCCGATGATGCCCGACGCGCCCGTCGGACGTATGCGGTGGTGGAGCGGGGCGGTCGAACTCGCGTACATCGGACTCACCGTGCCGCCCATCGGCCTCGACAGTCACATGATGTACGCCTTCTCGCCGCTCACGAGTCCGGTGCCGCACTTCACGATCGATTCGGTGGCCGGCGGTGGTCAGCCCGGTGCGCAGGCCGCCTTCGCGTTCCACCTCGACTTGGTGCCCAAACTCGATCTCGGCTCGCACCTCCCGTACCTGCGTCACTGCTTCGAGCCGCTCACGGCCATTCGGGCTCAGGCGCAGACGATCGCCGGTCTCGAGCCGGCGCACCTCAGTCCGACGCAGTACGCGGTCATGTCGGCCTGGATGCTCGTGCATCGGGCCGACGAGTCGGCTTTCCGCAGTGTCGAGACCGCCGTGAGCGCCTATCGCGAACACTGGCTGTCGCTCATGGAGAACGGCGTGCCCGACCAACTGCTCGACGGCGTCAGCGCCGAGGAGATCGCCCTTCGCGACACACGCAATCGAGCCATCGTGTTCGACCCGACGGTCGATCCGGTGTGGGGTCGCGTGGGTCAGCTCATCGGGGCCGAGAAGGCTGAAGTTCTCAGATCGAAGCTGGCCGCGCCGGCGAATTGAACAAGCGAGGAAACATGTCCAGTCAGAACGAGTCGAGTAAGTGGCAGCAGACCATCGAGGGCGAGTGGTACGGACGTCCGGCGGTGTGGGACGCCGACGGCAATCACACCGGATGGATCAAGGTGTCGAGGTCCTCGCGCAACGAGGGCGACAAGACCATCTACTACATGCACACGAAGTTCGACAACGATGGTCCGC
>CAYNKE010000026.1:0-9021 GCA_964397715.1 uncultured Bifidobacterium sp.
GCTCGTGTTGTGGTGTGACGTGCCACTTACCGAAAGCGCCGGTGGAGTAGCCGTATTGCTTCAACACTTCGGCAACTGTTGCTGCCTCGCGCGGAATGATGCAGTCGTAGCCGGGAAACGCCGTGGCACCCTCGGGAATGCTCCCCATGTGTACAGCGTGGTGGTTGCGGCCGGTGAGCAAAGCGGCGCGGGTGGGTGAGCAGAGCGCGGTTGTGTGGAACTGATTGAAGCGAACACCGTTGCGCGCCACGCGATCGAGAGCCGGAGTGGGAACCGGCCCGCCGAAGGTGGAACACGTCCCGAAACCCACGTCGTCGAGAAGCACCACCACGATGTTGGGCGCGTCGGCGTCCGGTCGTTGCACGTGTACGGGCGAGGGCTCGGATTCCGGAAGCAGGCGTCCGAGTGTTCCGTCGAATCGCGGCGTTGAGAACGGAAGGTCCGGTCCGGTGGGACGCATCACACTGCCACCCTGGCGGTGTTCGTGATGCGGCAGAAGAAAGACGCACCCTGCCACGGAGGCGGACTGGGGGGTGGCCCGGGAGGTGGTCCGGGAAGTTGACCGGGCGGAGGTGGGCCTGGGGGTCGCGGGCCACCGTTCATGGGAGGCATCGGTGCCGCGGCCGAGCCGACTTGCACAGTGGGAGTTCCTCTGAAGCAACCGATCACGTAGGGAAATCCTGCCGTGGCGTGATAACCGTACGTGCCGTCGGGCTGGAAGCGTCCGTTGCATTCATCGAGAACTCCCTTCGCCTTCTTGTAGGTGTACGCGGCCCACGAGTTCGTCTTCGGGTTGCCCGTTCTGACGTAGCCCGACTTCATGGTCGCCTTCTTCGAGCACTTCTTGTCGAGGCATCCCAGTCCGCCGTAGATCGGGATGCCGTCGAGCGCGTATCCGATGACACCGCTCGACCGAAGGTTGCAGGCAGTCACCGTGATGAGCGCGTGGTGGTGATACTCGGCCATCGGACCGGCGTGCCCTCCGCACGTGTCGAGGATCTTGTTGAACACCGGATCACCGAAGGCTTCGGTGGCGGGCATCGGCCCCTCGGTGGGTCCGTAGATCGGAAGTCCAGTCGTGGTGAAACCCAACGTCCCGAGGACGTTGACGATCGAGGATGTCGTCGGCGCGACTCGCGGCGCGAGAGGGACTCGCCACGTGTAGCTCTGACTACGCAGCGGATTGGGAGTCTTGGCGACGAAGGGAAATGAGATCATGCCGTTGGACGTCACCGTCAATTCGGTCGAGGTGCACGTCACGACGACGCGAGGCTTGTCGTACGAGACTCCCGCCCCGGGCGAACTCGACAGGTCGGGGAAGTTCATGCCGGGGCAGGTGGTCACGACCGTTTCGAAACGAGCACCAAAGGGGAGCACTGATGCGAGAACGGCGAGGGCGACGGCGATCACGGCTTCGTCCTGAACGCGTCCTCGTCCGGATACGGGAACCACTCGGGATCGGCCTCGGCGGTCGGCGAGATCATCACCATCTTCGAACGACGGAATTGCTCGAGACCCTCGGCACCGAGCTCGCGCCCCGATCCGGTGAGTTTGCGACCTCCGAACGGAACCGCGTCGTTGTCGTTGAGGGGCGTGTTGACCCACACGATGCCGGTCTCGATCTCGTGCACGGCCCGAAAGGCCTCGTGCAGGTCGGAGGTGTAGATGTTGGCGCCCAACCCGACCTCGGAGTCGTTGGCGCGAGCGATGGCTTCGTCGAGATCGTGGACGCGACAGACGGGGGCGACGGGGCCGAAGGTCTCGCCGTGCATGATCTCGGAGTCGGCCGAGACCTCGAGCACGGTTGGCTCGTAGAACCAGCCGGTCGTGCGACCGGCGGGGCGCTTCGCTCCGCACACCACCCGGGCACCCTGGGCGACAGCGCGATCGACGATGTGCTCGACGCGATCGCGTTCGCGCGCGGCGGCGAGCGGCCCCATGTCGACGGCGTCGAGACCACTGCCGACACGCAACGCCCTCGCCTGCGAGGCGAAGGCCTCGACGAAGTCGTCGTAGACGTCGGTGTGCACGTAGAAGCGCTCGGCCGATGTGCACACCTGGCCGCAGTTCAAGAAGGCGGCGAAGGCGGCGCCGCGCGCCACCACGTCGACGGGCGCCGACGGCATGACGATGAACGGATCGTTGCCCGAGGCTTCGACGAGTACCGGCTTGAATCGCTCGGCCGCGGTTCGGGCGACGGCTCGGGCGGCTGGAACGCTTCCGGTGAAGGCGATGCCGTGAGTGTGTTCGTGAGCCACCAGTGCCTGGCCGGCATCGGCGCCACCGGTGATCACCTGCACGAGGCCGGGTGGAAGGTGGGCGAACGCCTTCATCGTCACGAGCAATGTCAGCGGCGTGAGGTCGGATGGTTTGACGATGATCGCGTTACCCGCCGCGAGAGACGCCGCGGCCTGCCAGCCGAAAAGCAAAACCGGGAAGTTAAACGGGACGATCGACACGATCACCCCGAGTGGCTCTTTCAGGACCATCTGCATCTGGCCGGCGATGGCCGATCCGGCCAGGCGACCCTGCTCATGGCGAGCGAGTTCGGCGTAGTACCGCACCGAAGAGGCCGATGCGCTGCCTTCCCAGTTCGACTCGCGATACGGCTTGCCCATCTCGCGGGTGAGGCACTCACCGATCGTGGGGGCGAGTTCGATGAGTGCGTCGGCGACCCGGTGCAAAGCATCGGCGCGTTCGAGTGCGCTCAGGCTCCACCATTCGCGCTGCGCACGACGAGCGGCGGCGACCGCGGCCTCGACTTCGAGGTTGGTCGCGAGCGCGTATTCCGCGGTCGCGAGTTCGGTGGCTGGATCGATCACCGGTCGACGTTCACCCGTGCTCGGGCGGTATTCGCCGTCGATGTACAGGTGGCCCGAGAGTTGGCTCATCAGGGTCGTTACCGCCGTGGACATGCAGCCCACGATAGGTCACGGGTCACCGGGCGAAGACTGGTGGCAGAACCTCCCGCAACCACGGGATCAGAGCCGTGATGCCATCGGCACCCAGATGCGTTCCGTCGACCGTGAGGTCGAGATGGTCGTCGAGCCACGATCCGAGGTCGACGAGATCGAGATCGGCTCTTTCCACTTCGGCGACGATCAATTCGTTCAATGCGTCGATCGCAGGCTTCGGTATGTCCAGAGGACCCCACGGATCGACGTGACCGGCCGTTGTGTAGAGAACCTTCGCATCGGAGGTGAGCTCGTCGATGCGTTCGGTGGTCGCCCGAAGACGGGCGCCAGCCCACTCCTCGCAGCGACCCGATCCGTCACCGAGTCGACACCACTCGTCGTCGCCGTTCGGGTCGGCTTCCCAGGCGAGTGCGTAACCGCCGACGACGATCACGATGTCGGGGTCGACGGTGCGAAGCCATTGCGGAAGCAAGTCGTCCCACCATTGATCGCAGCCGGCTTCTTCGCCGATTTCGCGGATGCCCACCGCACCACCCATCACGGATGTCTTGATGCGAACGTCACCGCCGAACGGACAGCCGACCATGTGAATTCCGTAGGTGTCGTAACCGATGGGGGCGAGGGCTCCCTCGACCGCGGCACGGGTCACCCACGCGGTCGAGTCTCCGATCACCAGAACAGTCGGATGTGAATCCTCTGGCACCTCACCGTCGTCCGTCGGTAACGGGTCGATAGCGAAGGTCGACGGAGGGGACGCGGGCGCATCGATGGCCATCACGTGCGAATCGGGTCGGGTCAGCGGAATTGTCGTGGCGACGATGACGACGACGCCGACGAGAAAAGCCGAGATCGCACGCCGATCCGACTTCCCCACGACTCCGGTCCGGAGCGGCTCCTCGAACCAACGGAACATCGCGGCAGCGCCAGCGATCGTGACCACAACGACCGCGATCATGGTCCACCACGAGAGGCGCTCGTGTTTGGTCCACAAGGATGCGAACTCGATCAGCGGGAGATGCAGTAGATAGATGCCGTACGAGCGACGTCCGAGCCAAGCCGGAACCCGTAGCGCAAAGAATCGAGCCGGAAGCGACGTGGGGTGGCGCCACAGGATCGTGATCACAGCCGCCATCAAGGGGGTCGAGCCGGTGATACCCCAACGCACTCCGTTCACCGTGTCGCCTGCCGCGAAGATCCAGAAGGGCGACGCGGCCAGCAAGAACCCGGTGGTCAGGAGCGATGCAAATCGGACGGAGAGCCTCGGCGTCGAATGCGAATGATGTAGGCATGCGGCCAGGATTCCGAAGCCGATTTCGCCGAGGCGGGTGAACGAACTCAGATACAGCGTCGACGCGTCGTCGATCGTCCAGAGCAGCCACCACGACACGGCAATCATCACCGTTGCGGCCACGCCCAGCCGGCCCGCCACCGACGACCGAGATCGCATCGTGACGAGGCCGATCACGAGGAGCGGGAAGACGAGGTACACCTGTTCCTCGAACGACAGCGACCAGAAGTGGTGAGTGAGGCTGGGGGCGAATGCATCCCAGTAGCCGCCTCCCCACAGTTGCTCCCAGTTCGACCCCCAGGCCAGTGCAGACAGAACGTCTCCGCGCAGTGCGGCGAGCCCCGGCCAGTCGGTGAGCACTGCGGTCGTGACGACGAGCGCCAATACGAGGAGCGAGGCCGGGAGGAGTCGCCTGATCCGACGAACCCAGAATTGGGCGAGACTCAGTCGACCGGTTCGGTCGATTTCGCGCAGTGCGAGATTTGTGACGAGGAACGCCGACAGCGTGAAGAACATTCCGATGGCGAGCCACAGTCCGCGATCGGAACCGACCAAGCCGAGATGGACGATGATCGGGCAGGCGAGGGCGACACCGCGTATCCCATCGAGAGCGAGTGATCGTTGTGCGGTCATCTTCAGAACGTTCCAGCCGTTGCGATGAACTGCTCGAGATACTCGGCGTTCGCGCCGAAACCAGGCTGATGTCCTGCTCCCTCCACGACGTCGACCCAAGCACGATCGTCCTGACCTACTGAGGAGTAAGCGGATTCGACGGCAAGCGCATGAGCAACCGGAGCCAACTCGTCCTCGTCACCGACCACCATGTAAATCGCCGGGTCGCTCGAGTCCACGTACGTGGCCGGTGAGATCGAGTCGAGAATCCGGTCGGAGCATTCGGTTCCGCCGCAGTCGTTCACATTGGCGATGATCTCTTGAACCCGGATGTCGAGGATGGACGGGTCGTACGCGTCGTCGTTCACTCCGTAGGGGCCAGCGACAGCGACGACGCCGGCCAGCGGGATGAGGAAGTCACCACCGCGAAGATTCGACGGGGCGACGGCAGCGAGAACGCTGAGGTGGGCTCCTGCCGAATGACCGGCGAGAAAAGTGCGGCGGGCATCGACGCCGAGCACGCGAGCATTCCGTTGCGCCCAGCGTGTTGCGGTCACGATGTCGGCGGTCTGGTCGAACGCCGGAACCTCGAGCTGGTACTCGATCGACACGACCACACTGCCTTGGGAGAGGAGATCCATCACGACCGACTCCACGTCGTTGGCGGTGCCAAAGCTCCACGCGCCGCCATGCGAGAACACGATCAGGTTGCGACGGTCGCTGCTCTTCCATCCGGCCGGGGTGAAGACCTTGTAGGTCTGGTACGACTCGGCGCCGTAGCGGCCCGTCAAGGTGGCGGCCGGTGCGGTGTACGTCTCGACGATTCGACGGTCACCAGTCTCGGGGTCGGGAACCTGGCAGGCGACGGTGGAGATGCCGATGATGGCGAGTCCGAGGGTGGCGGTGATCTGGCGGGCGATGCGCTTGGCGTTCATGCCCGGCAAGAGGCCGGATCACGCCCGTTCTCGCACTTTTCTCAAGAATTCGTCAGCTACCTCAAATTTGCCCGCTGAGCAGGGGTGATCCGAGCCGTCGAGGCAGTCCGGCGACCCGCGAAATCAGAAGTGGGCGTCGAGTTCGCCGAGCAGGTCGTCGAGCCGGTCGAGCACCGTGGCCATCTGATCGTCGGTGTGGGCCAGGCCGAGATTCATCATCCCGCGAGCCGCCGTGTACACCCCGCGCTCGAGCAATCCGAGGAAGACCAACTCGTTGAGGTGATTGTCCCGTCGACCCACGTCGAGCGGCGAAGTCGGAGCCGGGCGGATGCCGTGCAGCGACATCATCGAGCCGAAGCCAGTCACGCTCAACGGTGCGCGGTGCGCGGCGAGCACGCGTTCGATCTGCGCGCGGAACTCGTTTCCGCGAGCGGTGTGCGCGTCGGCCACGTCGGCTGTGAACACGTCACCGAGAACCACGCAGCCGGCGGTCATGGTCGCGAGATTGTTGTTGAAGGTCCCGGCATGACTCACGACGTTGGCTCGACCGCCTTCCGGGCTCGTGTCGAACACGTCGAGACATTCGGCTGATCCTCCGAACGCGCCGAACGAAAAGCCACCACCGATGTACTTCCCGAAGGTCGTGATGTCGGCGCGCACGCCGAGCAGATCCATCATTCCGCGTCGTCCGTGCCGCGAGGTCATGACCTCGTCGGCGATGACGAGAGCCCCGACCTTGCGCGCGGCATCGGCGACTCCGCGCACGAACTCGGCCGATGCCGGCACGCAACCACCCGACCCGAGCATCGGTTCGAGGATCACCGCGGCGAGCGACGACCCCTGGGCCTCGATGATCGTGCGGGCACCAGCCAGATCGTTGTAGGGAGCGAGCACGAAGTCGTACGGTGCGTTCCAGGCGGCCGGCCCGCTGGCGAAGTAGAGGACTCCGCCGTGGTATCCACCGATGAAGGCGACGACCTTCGATCGACCCGTTACGGTGAGCGCGGTCGTGATGGCCATCAGGTTGGCTTCGGTGCCGGAGTTGGTGAAGCGAACACGCTCGATGTCGAATCGCTCGCACATCAGCCGGGCCAGGCGAGCCTCCGCTGGATGAATTCCTCCGACGCTCGCGTTCGACTCGAGAGAAGCGGTGACGGCGTCGAGAACCCGACGCTCGCTGTGACCGAGAAGGCCCGCGGTGTAATCGCCGAGGAAGTCGATGTACTCGTGGCCGTCGGCGTCGGTGAGAGTGGCCTCGCGCCCGGAGACGAACGTGAGGGGAAATGGCGCGTGGGCGAGAACGGTACGGGTGTGGCCGCCGGGGAGGAAACGGCGAGCCTCGTCGTAGTTGCGTCGACTGTTCGGATGGCGGTCGGCGAACGACTGGCGCGCTCGAACCACCAAGTCTTCCATCACGGAATGAGCCTATTCAGCGCGATGCGTGCGCTCGGCGAGCGAGCGCAGTTGCTTGTGCATCATGATCCCGTCGCCCGGACCCAACACGAAGCGCTCCACGAGCCGACCGGCCGGCACGTTCACACGGGCGCGGACACGGGTGACGAGTCGCGTGCCCTCGGGAACGGGCCGCAATTCGTAGGCGAGCGAGAACTCGACGCGCCGCCGCCCCACTGCCGGGCGCGCGAGGCTCAGAACGAACGCGCGAGGAGGATCGACGACCGTGGCCTCGAAGGCGATCGGCCCGGCCGGGATCGGATCACCGCTCGTCACGCTCTGCCAACGGGAGTCGATCGACGTCGCACTTCGTCGTCCGAGGTTGTCGATCCAGTCGTAGCTGTACCAACCCGCTCTCTTGAATCCCATCTGGCGCAACCACGGGAACACGTCGTCGGGCGACGCCGTCAGCGTGATCGACCGTGTCGCGATCAAACGCGCGTCCGCGACGATGTCGTCGCCGACGACCGCACCGGTGACTTCGTCGACGCTCGCACCCCAGTTCTGGAGGATCACCGAATGTCGCGGATGAGCGGCTCGGCGATGCGCTGCGGAGCGCCGGCGAGGAACCCGAACAGAAACGCGCGACGGGGCAACCACACCGCGCGCTTACCGCGTCGCACCGCGGCAACCGCGGCTTCTCCGACGCGCTCGGCCGGCACGTTGGGCATGAGGCCCAGGCGACGGAATCGCGCGAACGACTTGACCGCCGGCGAGTGAGTGAGATTCGCCAGAAGATCGGTGGGGACCGGGCCGACTTCGAGGTTGGTGACGCGAACCTCGAGGCCTTTCAGGTCTTGGCGAACGATGCGCGTGAAATGACTGAGCCCGGCTTTGCTCGCCGAATAGACGCTCATGCCGCCGAACCCACCGTTGGCGGCCATCGAGGAGATGTTGACGATGTGTCCACGGCCGCGGTCGCGCATCCGAGCCAGTGCCGCGCGCGAGAGATGAATGGGCACGTGCAGATTGAGAGTGAGAAGTTCGTCGACGTCGGTTCGAGTGGCGTCGAAGATGCTCTTGGTGGTCTCCATGCCCGCGTTGTTGACCAACACGTCGATCGGACCGATTTCGCGCTCGACACGATCGATCAAACCATCCACCTGCGTCGCGTCGAACAGATCGGCCACGACGGCCCGGCCGCCGATTTCCTGGGCCACGGCCTCCAGCGGTCCGGCGGTTCGAGCCACCACGGTCACGCGGGCACCGGCACGGGCGAAGGCGCGAGCGATGGCCGCGCCGATCCCGCGGGAGGCCCCGGTCACGAGAACGTGCGTGCCTGCGATGTCCATGCGCGCCATCTTGGCCCGCCGATGCGTGTCGCGCAATTAGTGTCGGCCCATGGCTTCTGCTTCCACTCGACTCATCGATCACATGCGCGGGGTGCGCTACGGCGAAGTGCTGGCGGTGTTCGCGCACGACGGCCGGCTCCAAGCCGAGGTCTACGGAACTCAGTTGCTCAACGACTGTCCGCAAGAGTTGTGGGAGACCCTGAAAGCCGACGAGATCGCGCGCGACATGGGCGCGTTGTTCGTGAAGTTGAACGGCCCGCGCCACTGGCTCCTCGACGGACTCGGCACCAAGGTTGCTCCCGTCGAACCAGTACTCCGCGAGTTCAACGGCTTGCTTATGCGTCGGATCGCGCTGGTCGAACTGGGCGACAAGCCGCAGGTTGCTCCGTACACCGAGCGGAAGGTCGACCGCGGTGCGGTGTTCTACTGGGATGCCGGGAAGCCCGTGTACGAGTTGGTGAATCCGGATGGCCTCGCGTACGTGATGCAGGCTCTGTGCATCGGTGTCGACGCGACGATGAATGAGA
>CAYNKE010000026.1:9121-11217 GCA_964397715.1 uncultured Bifidobacterium sp.
CTCGCGTACGTGATGCAGGCTCTGTGCATCGGTGTCGACGCGACGATGAATGAGAGTAATCTGGCGAGCCTCGGTGCACGCCTGGCCTTGCCGGCCGGCTGGTCGTATCGCACGCGAGTCCTCGACGAAGAACTCGTGGTCGACACCACGGCGACGATCGCCACCGTTCTCCAGGACGAGTTCGAGAACTCCTACACCTTGCCGAACTGACCGGCCCGCCGTTCGCGGACGGCTTCGGCCTCGGTCCGTACGGTGCGCACCAAGCGCTCGATCGACGAGTCGGCGAGGAAGAGCATCGTGTCGGGACGCTCGAAACCCAGGGCTCGGCTGGCCGGGTGCTGGCCAGTCATCCACGTGGCCAATCCGATGCAACCGAGGGCGAGGAATCCGGTGATGTCGATGAGTTCGGGCACGTCGTCGAGACCAAGTTCGTGGGCCGGGCGCTCGAGTGCACGGCCGAGGTACATGCCGTAGACCGAGGTGTGCAGCCCGATCGAGTCGGCGAGCGTGAACGCGGTGATGCGCGCTTCGAGTTCGCCCTGGAGAATTTCGCCCACCGGGTCGATGATGTGCGAATAGTTCATCATCGAGTCGATGCCCGGATGGTTCTGCGTCCACTCCATCCGGAACTTGATCCGCGCGATCAACTGGGATTCGGGTGAGTCCCACGGCTTGTACGTGATCGCCGCCATGTCCTCCACGAGACGCTCGGCCTCATGGACAACGGCGAGGGCCATCAGGCGCTCACGACTTCCGAAGTGGTAGTTGACGAGACTCGGCGACACGCCGAGTTCGCTGCAGATCTCGCCCACGTTCACCGCGGCCGGACCTTGCATGGCCAATGCTCGGCCGACGGCGTCGCGGATCGCGTCGGCCGCTGATCCGTAGCCCAACTCCCTCGATTCGCCCTTGCGGCGGTTCGGCATCAGGTCTCCCGCTCGATGACTTATGACGACGATACATCGGGCATCCGTACCGATGTCGGTCGGGTGCGTCACGGATCGACCCGTTTCACGATCACCCTGGTGGCATGTCGATCCGACTGCCCTCGACAAAGGAGAGAGACGATGACTCGGACCTACGTGATCATCATGAACAAGTTGCACTCGTTGCGCACCCAGGACGACGAAGGTGGGGTGGCCGCCGAGTACGGCGTCCTGCTGGCCGGAGTCGTGGCGGTCGTCGCCGTTGCCGCGGCGGCACTCGGTGGTCGCATCAGCAGCCTGTTCAACACCATCCTGCCGTGAGGCTCGGTCGTTCGGCCCTCGAAGGCCGGGGGCCGAACGACAGGGGATCGGCGAGCGTCGAGTTCGCTCTCGTCATCCCCATTCTCGTGCTCATTCTTTTCATGGTGGTGGTGGCCGGCTCGGTGTACGTCGACCAGCTCCACCTCCAGACCGCGGCGCGCAACGCCGCTCGCGCTGGCTCGGTGTCGTCCACCACGGCGTGTTCGACGGCCTCGTCCGAACTGGCCAACGAGAACGTCGGGACCCTTCAGTGCACAGTCCTTCAGACGTGCACCGCCGGTGGATTCAAGGTTCAGCTCGTCGCCAATCGGAGCGTCGTGATGCCGATCATCGGCAATCGATCGGTCACCCTCCGCGCGACATCGACGTACACGTGTTCCACATGACGCGACGTATCGCTCGAGCGGGGGACGACCGGGGGAGTGTCGCGGTGATCACCGCGATCTCGCTCGTCCCCTTGTGCCTGATGCTGGCCCTTGTCGTGGATGCGGGTCGGGTGTGGGCCGGTCGTGTCCGTCTGCAGAACGGTGTGGAGACCGCCGCCATGGCCGCGGCCCGCGCCTGGATGAACGGCGGAGCATCGTGCTCTTCGACGGCGTTGGCGCTGGTGTCGGCTGATGGCGCAAGTCCAACGTCGACGACCTGCTCGGTCACCGGCACGAGTGTGGGCGGCACGGTCCGGGTGTCGAGCGTGGAGCGAGTGTCGTTCCTCTTCGCCGCACTCGTGAAGCGGCAGAGCAGCGATGTGTCGGCTTCGACCGGTGTGAAGATCGGCGCGGCCTCGTCGATCATCGGCCTCTGGCCGTTCGCTCTGTGTTCGACGAACCAGACCGTCTCGAACTGGATCGC
>CAYNKE010000026.1:11317-14377 GCA_964397715.1 uncultured Bifidobacterium sp.
ACCGGCTCCAACGTCTCGTATCGAATCGTCGGTTTCGCCAAGGCCCGTGTGGACGCGGTCAAGTTCACTGGAGCCTCGGCGGGTCGGACCATCAGCATCACCCTCCAACGCGGGACGATCACCGGCTCGTCCTCGTCGCTCGGAGGAACCAATTTCGGATTGGTGAGCTTCGGAGTGTGCTCACTCGACCAGGCAGGGAGTTGTTCATGAACGTCAACAGTCGTGTCAAGAGAGCCATCGCACCCGCGGTGGCCTTCGTCTGCGTCGGAGCCGGGGGTCTGCTTCTCCTTCCGAACGACAAGAACGACGGCGAGCGGTATCCGACCCTCGTCGCGACGTCCGATATTCCCGACGGCGCCGATGCGGCACGCGTCCGGAGTCGGGTCGAGGTGCGAATGCTGCCGCCCGAGGCGCGGGCGAGCGGCGCTCTGTCATCGCTCGACGAAGTCCCCGACGGTGTGCTCGCCTATCCGCACGAGGCCGGCCAACAAGTCCTCGCGACGTCCTTCGCCGCCGACCGCATCGCCGCGCTCGGGGCCGACTTCGTCGCGGTCTCGATCAGAGTGGACGCACCCCGATGGGTCGGTCCGCTGGTCACGACCGGGCGGATCGTCGACGTCTACGAAGTCGGTCCCGACTCGGTCCGGCTCGTCACCAAGGACGCGGTGATCGTCGACGCACCAGACCCGAGCGAAGTTGGATCGAAAGACGAATCGTTGGTGGTTCTCGGAGTCCGCTCGGCGGCCCTCGGCGAGGTCGTCCTAGCTGCGAGCAACAACGCCATCTGGCTGGTGGGGTCGTGAACGCGCCGGTGGCCACGCTCGCTCCCGTCGTCACGGTCCTGTCCCCGAAAGGCGGAACCGGCAAGACCACGGTGGCCGTCAATCTCGCGGTTGCGTTGGCTCGCCATGGTCTGACCGAGTTGGTCGATCTCGACGCGCACTTCGGCGACGTCGAGTACGCGTTACGTCTTCATCCACTCCAGAGAGTCGACGATGCGGTTCGACACCTCGACGCCGACGCGCGTTTCGACGTGAGCGACATCCTGACTCCCCACGCGACCGGCCTGCGGGTTCTGTGTGCTCCGGCCACTCCGATCGAGGCCGACCGACTCAGTGCCCACGAATTGTTGCGCGTCGTCGATCGGTTGGCCGAGGACGAGCGACCGTTGGTCCTCGATACGGCAACCGGCGTGGACGAGGTCACCATCGGCGCGTTCGAGCGGTCGAGTCACCCCGTCCTCGTCACGTGCACCGATGTCGCGTCGGTGCAGGCCGGGCGCAAACTCCTCGACTCTCTCGAGGCGCTCGACATGGACGCCGGTCGGCTGCTCCTGGTGATCAATCGCGCCACCGCAGGAACCGGGCTCTCGGTCGCTGATGTCGAGGCGGTGCTCGGACTCGAGTCGGCCCTCAAGGTTCCCGACGATCGCCGATTCGCTCGCGCGACCAACGTCGGAACATCCATCGCCGAATTCGACGGGGCGACCGACTTGGCAAAACTGTTCGGTGATTTTGCCGATCGCATTCTCGGCCGACCACCGGAGTCGGAGAACGGGAAGCGTCGCCGCGGGAGAAATTCGTGAGCCTCGCCGAGCGACTCGACCGTCGTCGGAATCACGTGCCCGTCTCCGAATCGGTCGTACCGAAGATCCTGATCGAACGCCCACGAGTCGAAGTCGCGCGTGTCCAGCGCATGGCCGACACGGTCCGCGCCCGCCTCGCCGATCTACCGGATCGGGGTGGCCTGAGCGACGAACGGCTTCGGGTCGTTGTCGAGAGCGAAGTGTCGAATCTCGTCGACACCGAGGGTTTGGGTGAGCAGCTCCAGGCATCGCTTCGGGACGCCGTCCTGGACGAACTCCTGGGGTTCGGGGCCCTTCAGGATCTTCTCGACGACGCATCGATCTCGGAGATCATGGTCAACGGGCTGCGGGGCATCTGGGTCGAGTGCGACGGAACACTTCATCAGACGAGTCGCACTTTCGCGTCCACCGATCAGATGCTGCGCGTGATCGACAGGATGGTTCATTCGGCCGGACGTCGAGTCGACCAGGCCTCGCCCATGGTCGACGCTCGTCTGCCGGACGGCTCTCGACTCAACGTGGTCCTTCCGCCGTTGGCGGTCGACGGCCCGTCGCTCACCATCCGCAAGTTCACTTCGGCGGGCCTGACGATCGACGATCTCGTTCATCAGGGGTCGCTCGACGTCGACTCGGCCACTTTCCTCGAAGCCGCCGTGCGCGCGCACCTGAACATCCTCGTCAGCGGTGGAACCGGAACCGGAAAGACGACGATGCTCAATGTTCTGTCGTCGTTCATCGGCCGCGACGAGCGAGTGGTGACCGTCGAGGATGCGGTCGAATTGACGCTCGACCTTCCGAATCTCGTTCGGCTCGAGGCCCGCCCACCCAACACCGAGGGCTCGGGTGAAGTGACGATTCGCGACCTGGTCCGCAACGCCCTTCGCATGCGGCCGAACCGAATCGTGGTGGGTGAGGTTCGCGGTTGGGAAACGATCGACATGCTCCAGGCCATGAACACCGGCCACGAGGGTTCGCTATCGACGGTCCACGCCAACTCTCCACGTGACGCGTTGCGTCGACTCGAGACCATGACCATGCTCGGCGGAGTCGATCTCCCGCTGCGCGCGATCCGCGAGCAGATCGCAGCCTCGATCGACGTGATCGTCCACTTGGCCCGAGACGCTCGTGGTCGGCGCTTCGTTTCCGAGATCGCCGAAGTGGAGGGAATGGAGAGCGACGTCATCGCCATGGCCGATCTCTTCGTACGACCGAAGTCGAACGACGGCGTCGAGCCTCTCAGAAGAACGGCCGTGACGTCGCGGCGACTGGCCATGCGAACCGGGGCGTTATGAGCCGCGGGATCGCCATCGTTCTCTTCGCGATCGCCGGATCTCTGGTCGTCGTCGAGACATCGTCGTACGTGCGTCAGCGACGCTGGCGCCGACGCATACGCAGTCATGTCGGACTCGAAGCCGAGAGCGGCTCGCGCGGCCCGGAATGGCTCACCCTCACGACGGCTTGGTGCGCGGCCGCCG
>CAYNKE010000026.1:14477-17694 GCA_964397715.1 uncultured Bifidobacterium sp.
GTCGTCGAGACGATCGACGAAGAGGATCGGCTCCGGCGCGACATCAAGAGCCTGACGGCCGATGGGCGGCTCAGTGCGATCACGTTGATGTCGATGCCTCCCTTCGCACTCTTGTTCGTGACCCTCTTCAACCCTGGCTACGCCGAACCGCTCGTCACCACGTCCCTCGGACGGGCCATGTCGGTGTCGGCGGTGATTCTCGGGTTGGTCGGCTGGCGCTGGCTGCGAATACTCGGTCGCCCGGAGATCGTCGCATGAGTCGTGTGTGGGCCTGCGCACTTTTCGCGATCGGTGCGGCGATCGTGACGTACGGAGTCGTTCCGGCACTGCAGTCGGCGAATACCCCGAGGAAATGGCTCGCTCGTCGCTGGTCGCTCGACTCGCGACGCATGGCCGCAGTCGTCGTCGCCGCCCTGCTCGGTGTGCTGATGGTCGCGGCGTCACCGTCGGTTCTCAATGTCGTGGCAGCGTTCGTTGTGGTGGCGGCCGCGTGGCAGGTGCCGGCGATCCTCGCCCGGCAACGTGAAGACGAGCGTTTGAGATCGATCGACATCGAATTGGTCGACTCGCTCGGCGAGATGGTGATGGGTGTCGAGGCCGGCTTGACCTTCGAGTCGGTTCTCGACTCGTTCTCCGAGCGACGACGATCGACGCTCGGTTCGGAACTACGTGTCATTCTCGACGACATCCGACTGGGAACCAGTCGACTTCAAGCACTTCACGAATTCGAGCGGCGCAATCCCACGCCGGCGGTTCGACTCTTCGTGTCGGCGGTTCAGCAGAACAGCAAGCTCGGCACTCCGCTCGCAACGTCGTTGCGCAGTCAGGCCGAAGCGGCGCGACGTCATCGTCGTCAGGCGGTCGAAGAGAACGCGGCGAAGATCGCGCTCAAGATGGTGTTCCCGACGGTGTTCTGCATTCTTCCGGTCTTGATGGTCGTGATCGTCGGTCCCGCCATCATTCGCCTCATCGATTCGTTGCCGAAGTGACAGTTGTGGGCTGACGGCCACGAGCCGGCCGTCGAAACTTGCGCATCGCTTGGTACGCCTTCGCCCTCGTCGTCTCCTCGATCCCGTTCATCGTCGGGGCCTGTCGCTACGTCCCTCGACGAACGGCGTTGTTCTGGTTCTCCTGGATCCTCGGTCTGGCGATCTGGACGACCCTCGTCACTCCCGGTCTCGACGAACGACATCTCGATCGCATCGAGTGGATGGCGTTCGGAGTCGTGGCGTCGGCGGTCGGAACACTGGTGGCGGTCGATGTTGCCGTGAAGCGCCTACCCCTCGATCTGAGCTACGGAGCACTCGCGACGATTCAGATCATGTTCGCCATGAGTTGGCGCAGCGAGTGGAGCGGAATCGTCGGATCGTGGATGGGTGCGGGAGCGATGTTCGCGATCGCCTGGATGCTCGCGAAGTTTCGAACTGGAGTCGGACGAGGTGACGTGCACATGACGCCGCTCCTCGGTGCGGCGATCGGTTGGTTCGACCCGTGGAGCGTTCTGATCGGGTGGTTCTTTGCGTTGCTGACGGGTGGGCTCGTGTCCGCGGTCCTCCTCGGATCGCGGCGAGTCGAGCGCCGCTCGAAGATCCCGTACGGACCATGGCTCGCTCTCGGATCGGCGATCGCCATCTCGATCGCGACCCACTCGGCATGAGCGACGATCCGGTGATCGCTTCTCTACGGTGTCGAGACCACGTGGCGTGGCGTTCGCTCGTTGACGACGTGATCCGTCGGGTCAATGACTATGCGCGGCGCCTGGGTCACCCCGATCCTGATGATGTGGTCGGAGTCGTGTTGGAGGCGGTGACGAAGGTGATCGATCGATTCGACGGGGGAGTGACCGAGCTCTGGACGTTCATCTTCTCGGTCGCTCATCGACGGGTCGTCGACACCTGGCGTCTCAAGGCTCGGGGGCTCCACCTCGAACGTCTCGACGACGCGAAGATCACCGTCCCTGACGAATCACCGCTTTTGGAGTGTCTCCACGAATCCGAGTGCCTCGCCCACCTCGAGGAGGATCAACGGACCCTGATCGTGCTGCGCTACTTCGACGACCGGCCCACCAAGGACATCGCCCGGCTCCTCGGTAAATCGGACGAGGCGGTGCGAGCCGGGATTTCTCGTGCGTTGTCCGCCTTGCGCGTGGCGATGTCGGACCATCCAATGTCCTCCGACAGTTCACCTTCCGTTTCCCTGAGTGCAAGGTCGTGGCTACCGACGTCGTGAACGATCACGGCCGTGCAGGCGTTGGTCGAGCCCCGTGACGTCACGGTCAAGAAGCCCCTCGTCGACCGCGTTCTCCACACCGTCGTCACGTCGGGAGCCCTGACGTCGCTCGTGATCCTCGGCGCGATCGCCGGGTTCCTTCTGTATCGCGGATTGCAGATCTTCGGGGACATGGGGTTCGGGTTCATCACGGGTTCCCGTTGGGAAGGCACGGGCGCCGAGGGCGAGTTCACCCAGTACGGGATCGCCCCGATGCTCGTCGGAAGTCTCGTGCTGTCGCTGATCGCCGTCGTGGTCGCCCTACCGCTCTCGGTCGGAACGGCGCTGTTCGTCGAGTTCTACGCACCGGCCGCTCTGCGGCGCGTTCTGATCTCCGTTCTCGACCTGGCCGCCGCCGTGCCCTCGGTGATCTACGGACTGTGGGGCCTCTTCGTTCTGCGACCCCTCGCGCTCGGTTGGTCGAGGGCTCTCAACGACTACCTCGGCTGGTTTCCGCTCTTCTCGGTCGACGCGACGTTCTTCGATGGAAGTCCATTCATCGGGGGGTTGGTTCTCGCGGTCATGATCTCGCCGATCATCACGGCTGTGTCGCGCGAAGTCTTCTCCCAGACGCCGCGCGATCTGGTCGACGGTGCGCGCGCTCTGGGCGGAGAACGATGGGCGGCGATCCGCCACATCGTGCTGCCGTTCGGTCGCAGTGGAGTGATCGGTGGCGCGATGCTCGGTCTCGGCCGTGCACTCGGCGAGACCGTCGCGATCTACCTCGTCGTCAGCATCGTGTTCAAGATCAACCTGCAGATTCTCTTCACCGGGAGCGGGAACATCGCCTCGATGATCGCGCTCAAGTTCGGCGAAGCGTCCGCGTACGAAGTCAAGGCCCTTCTCGCGAGTGGTTTCGTCCTGTTCGTCGTCACGCTCGTCGTGAATCTGATCGCGACGCGAATCGTCAATCGAACGGCGCGAAAGGCCGTGTCGTGATCGCGTCGTC
>CAYNKE010000026.1:17794-21402 GCA_964397715.1 uncultured Bifidobacterium sp.
GCGACGCGAATCGTCAATCGAACGGCGCGAAAGGCCGTGTCGTGATCGCGTCGTCTACCGACAGCCTCGCGGTTCGCCCGCAGCGACCCTGGCGCCCGAGTGTCGCCGCGCGTTTGACCAAACTCGTCTCGGCCGCGCTGGTCGTTGCCGTTGCGGGCCTCGTCGTTCTGGTGACTCCTCTCGCCGGAATCGCCGGCATCGCCCTCGTCGGAATACCCCTTCAGATCGTGGTGTCGCTCGCACGCACCTCGCGGTCCACGGCGGCGGCTCGCCGGAGTGAAGTGGCCTCGAGCCTCATCTCAATCGCGTTTCTCCTGTTGATGATCCCGTGGCTCTCGATCGTCTACACCGTCGTGAGCCGAGGTGTGGACGCGTTGTATTGGGGTTTCTTCACCAACGACATGCGGATCACCGCACCCGATGCCGAATTGAACGTCGGCGGCATCTCGCACGCCATCGTCGGCACTCTGATGATGATTCTGGTGGCCACCGTCGTCTCGGTGCCGCTCGGCATCCTGAGCGGGGTCTACATCACCGAGATTCGCGGACGAGCCAAGAACCTCGTGAGGTTCATCGTGCAGGCGATGAGCGGCGTCCCATCGATCGTCGCCGGCCTCTTCATCTATTCCACGCTCGTCATCTACAACAAGTCGTACAGCGGATTCGCGGGAGCCCTGGCGCTCGCGGTGTTGATGATTCCGACGGTGGCACGAACCTCCGAAGAAGTTCTGAAACTCGTGCCGGAAGATCTGCGGTTCGCGGCTTATGCACTTGGTTCTTCGCAAGCATCCAACGTCTTTCGGGTGGTTCTGCCGACGGTACGAAGTGGACTTGTGACGTCGGCGATCCTGGGGATCGCCCGTGTGGCCGGCGAGACCGCTCCGCTCCTGATGACCGCGCAGTACTTCGTGGCCTTCAAGGCCAACCCGTTCGACGGTCCGATGGCATCACTGCCCGCGGTCACCTTCAGCTTCTTTCAGAACGGCGCGGACAACGCGGTGTCCCGTGCATGGGGTGCCTCGCTCGTCCTACTCGGCATGATCGCGATTCTCTTCGTACTCGCTCGACTGTTCTCGTCGGGTCGCCGTCGGAGGACTCGATGAGTTCACCGGAAGTTCGCCGAGGCGTCGTCCTTCCGTCGCATCGTTCTCGTCTCGCCGTCACTTCGCTTGCTTATGTTCGCGCTGTCACCCACAACCTGTACAAAGGAGAAATCAGTGAAATTCGGTAAGAAGACCTTTGCCGGTCTCGCAATCGCCATGGCTCTCGCCGGGACGAGTGGCGCGGTCGTGAGCGCCAACGGCGTCAACCTGACCGGAGCGGGCTCCACGTTCATCAAGAATCTCTTCGACGCCTGCATTCCGCAGTACAACGACGTCTCGAACGACACCGTTTCGTACGGCGGCGGCGGATCGGGAGCAGGGCGTACGGCAATCATCAACGGAACCGCCGATTACGCGGCGACCGAGGGCAAGTTCGGTTCCAACGACAAGCCTCCGGCAGACTTCACCTACGTTCCGCTCATCGCCGGACCGGTGGCCATCGCCTACAAGAACTCGAACCTCACGGGCACCCTCCAGTTGAGCCCGGCCACCTTGGCCAAGATCTTCTCGGGTCAGATCACCACCTGGAACAACGCCGACATCGTGGCCGAGAATCCTTCGATCACGTTGCCGAGCAACAACATCATCGTGGTGTACCGCGCCGACAGCTCGGGAACGTCGACGGTCTTCACCGGTTACTTGAATGCCACCGCCAAGGACATCTGGACCAAGTCGGCATCGGGAACATTCGCGAGCGCCACCCCGAGCGGAAACCCGCCGGCCGGTTCGATCGCGGCCCCCGGCTCGGACGGTGTGATCAACAAGGTCGCCTCGACTGAAGGTTCGATCACTTACATCGAGTTGTCGTATCAGAAGGAGAACCTCGGTGACGGCGTGAAGGCGGCCAGCATCAAGAACGCTTCGGGTGCCTTCGTGGCTCCATCATCGGTGGCGGCGGCCGCGGCCGTGGCCAGCCTCCCGGCGGCGAACTTCGATCAGAACACTGGCTGGATCGCTCCGGACTTCAACACGCCGACCGCCAACGCCTATCCGATCACCGCGGTCGCCATGGGCATCGCCCGCAAGACCTACTCGGACAAGCAGGCCTCGGTCCGTGACTTCTTCACGTTCATTCTCGGGACGTGCGCGTCAGCGCAGGCACCCGTCCTCGGCTACTCGAACCTCACCGGAGCGACGTTGAAGTTCGCCCAGGGCCGTGCAGCGCTCATCGCCACGATCGGCAACCCGGCCCTCACCACAGTGAAGCGCAACCAGTCGATCAAGGGTGCCAACTTGGTCTTGGCCGCGGGTCTGTCAGGAACTCCGACGCTGCGAGTGACGAAGGGTTCGTCCAACTGTCGTGTCGTCAATCGCACGGACATTCGTGGCACACGGGCCGGAGCATGCACCGTGGCGGTGACGGTTGGAACTGCGTCGGTCAATCTCAACATCACCGTCACCCGTTGATCCGCGAAGATAAGTCAGTCAGTTCGAACGCATGAGCGACTGGGTGGGGCTCCATTCGGGGCCTCACCCAGTCGTGTTGTAGAGAAGGAGTGGACATGGAAAGGATCGAGATGTCGGAGCAACCCACGGAGGGTTCGTCGGTCACGGGAGGTGACGTCCCCGGGCGCATCGAGCGAGAAACCGAGACGGGCCGTGATTCACGCCTGCTCGTTCCCAATGGCACGCCGGGCTTGGAGACACAGGGCGTACACGCCTGGTTCTCGAAGCACCACGCTCTCGAAGACGTATCGTTGCGTTTTCCCAGCAACTCGATCACCGGCCTCATCGGCCCATCGGGCTGCGGGAAGAGCACTTTCTTGCGATTGCTCAATCGGATGCACGAGTTCATTCCGGGTGCGGCGCTCGCTGGCCGCGTTCTCCTCGACGGCGAGGACATCTACGGTCCCGATGTGAACCCGACCCAGATCCGCCTGAAGGTCGGCATGGTCTTTCAAAAACCCAATCCGTTCCCGGCGATGTCAATCGCTGACAACGTATTGGCTGGACTTCGGCTCGCGCGTATCAAGACGGCCAACAAGAACGAGCTTCTCGAGGACTGTCTGCAACGTGCTGGACTCTGGAAAGAAGTGAAGGACCGCTTGAAGGCGAGCGCGGGATCTTTGTCGGGAGGCCAGCAGCAGCGTCTGTGCATCGCCCGCGCGCTCGCGGTCAAGCCACAAGTTCTTCTGATGGACGAGCCGTGCTCGGCGCTCGATCCCGGCTCCACCTTGCGGATCGAAGAGACGGTTGTTCAACTCTCGGAATCGATGACGATCATCATCGTCACGCACAACATGCAGCAGGCAGCACGAGTTTCCGATTACTGCGCCTTCTTCTTGTCCGAAGGTGGTCCCGGTCGCGTGGTCGAGGCCGGCCTCACCTCGACGATCTTCACCAACCCGGTCGATGCCCGCACCGCCGACTACGTGCAAGGTCGTTTCGGCTGACCATTCCCGAATCGAGTCCGTGAAAAAGCCCACCGTTTCCGGTGGGCTTTTTCGTCGTATCAGTCCGCTGAGCGCGGAGTCGATTGACTAGCGACGCTTCTTGGCGGCCTTC
>CAYNKE010000027.1:0-21389 GCA_964397715.1 uncultured Bifidobacterium sp.
GAACCCTGAATAACAGAACCAGAATCTGCTGTGTTGCCAGTTACACCACTCCCCAAGGAGCGACGAAAGTGTAGTGGCCGACCGCCCGGCTGCCACCGGGTCAACCGATCCAACTCTCCAGCGTGTCGAAGCCCACGATGCGGCCCACCGCCACACCGGCTGCTTCCGCGAAGTGCTTGCGCACCGCGGTCCAGCCCCGAACCGGGCTCGTCGACGTGGACGACGTGTGCGCAACGAGACCGACTTCCTCGGCCATGAGTTTGACGCGAAGACAGTGATACGGATCGCTCACGATCAGCACTGAACCGATCCCCCACTCCGACGCCCGATCGGCCACGTTGTTGATCGACTCCCACGACGACCGACCGGTGTCCTCGGCGAGGATGACGTTCTCCGGAACGCCCTTGCCCACGAGATACCTCGTCGATGCTTGCGCTTCGGTGAAACGGTCGCCGGGTCGATTGCCGCCGGTCACGATCACGACTCGTGCGACGCCAGTCGACCACAACTCGACCACATGATCGAGACGCGCTTGCAGTTGTGGCGAAGGACGACCGTCGTACTGAGCGGCACCCATCACGACGATCGCATCGACCGAACGCTCACTGCGATCGCGCCCGGTCGACCACACCTGATACAGCGACACGCCGTAATAGAAAAAGCCGAGCAGCAACACGCACAGAGCGACGCCGACGGCGCGGCGCCAACCACCTCGTCGCCACCAACGCGGCACCCGGAGACGACGGCGCCACTGCGGAAGGACGATGCCACCGACCGGCGTGTCGTCGACGCCCTCACTCGATTCCGCTGACGACGGGTCGTTCTCGAAGAACGTCATGTCACCCGAGTTTCGCGAGCGCCGCATCCAGGCGTGCGATCACCGACTCGCGACCGAGCAAATCGAGCGCCTCGAAGAGCGGCGGCCCGATCGTTCGTCCGGTGACGGCCACGCGGATGGGCGCCTGTGCCTTGCCCAACTTGAGCCCGAGGCTCGTGCCCGTTGCCTCGACCGCGCTCTTCAGAGCCTCGGCGCTCCACTCGCACGACACCAGGGCGTCACGGCCGGCACGCAACATCGCGACGCCCTCGGCCGAACCGAACGTCTTGGCCCACGACGCCTCGTCGACGAGTGGCGCGTCGAGGAACATGAAGTCGACCAACTGCGGTACCTCGCTCAACGTGACGATGCGCGTCTGAACGAGTTCGGCCAACGCGCGGAACACCTCGGCACGGTACTGGTCGGGGGTCCAAGGAACTTCGGGCCCCGTGAGCCACGGCTGGCACGCGGTGATGAAGTCGTCGAGCGACATCGCGCGGATGTATTCGCCGTTGAACGCCGCCAACTTCTTGAGATCGAAGAACGCCGGCGAGTGGTTGACGTCTTCGAGTCGGAACTCGTCCTGGATCTGCGACCACGAAACGATCTCGGTCTCCCCCTGCGGAGCCCAGCCGAGAGTCATGAGGTAATTGATCATCGCGGGTGCGAGGTACCCCTCAGCGCGGTACTGCTCGAGCGCCACTTTGTCGCGGCGCTTCGACAACTTCTTGCGCTGCTCGTTCACGAGGACCGGGACGTGCGCCCAGACCGGCGGCGTGTGGCCCAAGGCCTCCCAGAGCAGCTGCTGTTTCGGAGTGTTGGGCAGAT
Source organism: uncultured Bifidobacterium sp. (assembly GCA_964397715.1). Lineage (GTDB taxonomy): Bacteria > Actinomycetota > Acidimicrobiia > Acidimicrobiales > Ilumatobacteraceae > Casp-actino8. Next base: position 1,646 of record CAYNKE010000027.1, read on the forward strand.
GCTCCTCGGCTCTCACGACGTGCGACACCCGCATCGACACATCGTCGACCACGTTGGCGAGGAGGAACATCGGGGATCCGTTGCCACGCAGAAGCACGAAGTCCTCGATCGTGTCGTTCTGGAACTCCACGCGTCCGCGCACGAGGTCGTCGACGACCGTGACTCCCGCCGGAACACGGAAACGCAGCACCCGGCCCGGACCAGGGCCGAGACCGCGGTCACGCGAGTAGCCGTCGTAGCCGGGCTTGCCCGACTGCTTGGCGCGCTCCTGGATCTGCTCGGACGTCAAGTCGCAGTAATAGGCGTGGCCGGCGGCGTGGAGACGTTCGGCCGCCGCCACGTGTTCGGCCGCATACTCGCTCTGGAAGTACGGACCCTCGAACGCCGGGTCGTCACGGCTGATCCCGATCCACGCGAGGGCATCGATGATCCCCTGCGTCCACTCCGGCTGATTGCGCGCCTCATCGGTGTCTTCGATGCGCAGAACGAACGTGCCGCCCGAGCGCTTGGCGAGAGCCCAGTTGTAGAGCGCGGTCCGCGCTCCTCCGACGTGAAAGAAGCCGGTGGGCGAGGGTGCGAAGCGGTAGCGAGGTGCACCTGACACAGCGGACTCGTGCGACGACATGCGTAACACACGCTACCGGTGGAGGTCTGCGCCAGTAGGGTCGTCTCCATGGGTCGACATTCGTTCTTGATGGGCGCCGAACAACATCCCGGTCACCGCAGCGTCGCTGGCGGCCTCGCTCGCGCCGCGGTGTTCGGCGTCAGCGATGGCCTCGTCTCGAACGTTTCGTTGGTGATCGGCTTCGCCGGAAGCGGAGTCGACTCCACGCTCGTTCGCCTCGCCGGATTGGCCGGGGCCATCGCCGGAGGCGCGAGCATGGCCGCCGGTGAATGGATCTCGGTGTCGGCGCAGAACGAACTCATCACTCGCGAACTCGAGATCGAGCGCCGCGAACTTCACGTGAACACCGCGGCCGAGACCCACGAGTTGGCCAAGATGTACGAAGGCCACGGCATCGATCCGAAGCGCGCCGCGGCGGCCGCCGCCGACGTGATGAGTGATCCCGAGGCCGCTCTCGCGGTGCACGCGCGCGAAGAACTCGGCGTCGACCCCGGTGTTCTTCCCTCGCCGTGGCAGGCCGCGGCTCTCTCACTCGTCTGCTTCTTGTTCGGCGCGATTCTTCCCGTGATCCCCTGGTTCATCGGCGAGGGCACGGGCGCGCGATACGCGTCGATCCTCATCGGAGTGGTCGCCGCCGCGATCGTGGGGTCGGTCATCGGCAAGTTCGCCGAGAAACGGATCGCGTGGAGCGCGATCCGACAAGTCCTGATCCTGTTGGTGGCCTGCGGTGTCACCTACCTCATCGGCCAACTTCTCGACGTCTCGGTGTCCTGAGCCACACTCGCGTCATGACACAGCGCAACGTTCTCGGCGGCGAACTCGTGCCCTGCTCGTTCGACCCTCTGACCGGCTACTACCGGACCGGCTGCTGCGAATCACGCGGCGACGATCCGGGGATGCACGTCGTGTGCGCGATCATGACTGACGAGTTCCTCGAGTTCAGCAAGAGTCGCGGCAACGACCTCAGCACGCCGATGCCGCAGTACGGCTTCGCCGGTCTGACCGGAGGCGACCAGTGGTGTCTGTGCGCATCACGGTGGCAAGAAGCCTTCGAAGCCGGTCGAGCGCCCCGTGTCGTGCTCGCCGCCACGCACGTGTCGGCGCTCGAGTTCTGTGATCTCGCCGCGCTCACCGAGCACGCCGTCGACGCGCCGGCCTGAGCCGAGGTTCACCCGGTCAGATCGCCGACATCAGGAGATTCGCGTCGCCGGTGACGGCGCCGACCAAGCCGTCGGACGCCGGCATCAACTGCTCGCAGAAGAAGCGCGCCGAGGCGATCCGCTCGGCCACCACCGCATCTCCCACTTCGGACGCGTGTTCGACGGCGATGAGCGCCGACTCGGCGAGAAGGAATCCGGCGGTCACGGTACTCAGCATGCGCAAATACGGCGTCGCACCCGAGAGCATCGAGAGCGGATCGGTTGCGTGCGCCATCAACCACTCGGTCGCCCGTTGGGTGGCCTGCAGGCTCGTCTCGAGAGCCTTGGCGGAGTCGGCGAGTTCGGGTCGCTTGCGCAGTCGAGTGGCCGCCTCGGCGATGGCATCGAGATGGCGCTTCACGACTTCGCCGCCGCGCAGACCCAACTTGCGACCCACCAGATCGATCGCCTGGATACCGTTCGTTCCTTCGTAGATCGTCGCGATGCGCGCATCGCGATAGTGCTGAGCAACTCCGGTCTCCTCGACGAAGCCCATGCCTCCGTGGATCTGGACGGCAATGCCCGTCATCTCCACACCCATGTCGGTGCCCCAACCCTTGGATAGCGGAGTCAGAAGCGCCGCGAGATCGGCGGCCCATTCGCGCTCGGACTCGTCGGGATGTCGGTTGGCCACGTCGATGCACGCGGCGTTCCAGTAGGTGAGTCGACGCAGCGCTTCGTTGGTGACCTTCATGGTGAGCAACATGCGCTTCACGTCGGGGTGGTCGATGATCGGTGAACTCTCACCAGCCGGTGCACCCGGTGCGCGACCCTGACGGCGCTCGCGCGCATAACGCAGCGCTTGCTGATACGCCCGCTCACCGAGCGACAATCCCTGGAGACCCACGGAGAGACGGGCCTGATTCATCATCGTGAACATGTACTGCATGCCGCGGTTCTCTTCACCGATCAGATAGCCGACCGCTCCGCCCTGGTCGCCGTAAGAGAGCACGCAGGTCGGACTGGCGTGGATGCCCAACTTGTGCTCCACCGACACGCACGTCACGTCGTTGCGCCGGCCGAGCGATCCGTCGGCATTCAGGAGGAACTTAGGGACGATGAAGCACGAGATGCCCTTGGTCCCGGGAGGAGCATCCGGCGTGCGCGCGAGAACGAGGTGCACGATGTTCTCGGCCATGTCGTGCTCGCCGAACGAGATGTAGATCTTGGTGCCGGAGATGAGGTACGTCCCGTCGGACTGGCGAAGAGCACGTGTGCGCACCGCGCCCACGTCGCTACCGGCATCGGGCTCGGTGAGGTTCATCGTGCCCGACCACTCTCCGGTGATCATCTTGGGCAGGTAGGTCATCTTCTGCTCTTCGCTGCCGTGGTGCATGATCGCGTCGATCGCACCTTGCGTCAGCAACGGGCACATGGAGAACGCCATGTTCGCCGAAGTCAGGATCTCCTGCAGCGCGACGCCGACCATCCACGGAAAACCGCCGCCGCCGTAGCCCATGTCGAACGGCACCGCTCCCCAACCGGCGTCCACATAAGCCTGATAGGCCTCGATGAAACCGGGTGCGGTGGTGATGGAGCCGTCGGCATTGCGCTTCACACCGTGCACGTCGCCGACGCGATTGAGCGGAGCGACCTTCTCCTCCATGAAGCGCGCGGCTTCGGCGAGCAGATCACGAACCACGGACGAGTCGACCTCGATGAACCCCGGCAGCGACAGGATGCGGTCGAGGCCGCAGACCCGATTGAGTACGAAGTCGATGTCGTCGAGGGGTGCGCGATAGTCGGTCACGACGACAGGCTAAACGCTGAGACGAGTGCGGACCGGCTCGTCAGGCGCCGGTCAGAAGTCTCCATGACGTCGGATACGCGGCGGCCACCTGAGCCGGGGTCGAACGCAACGTCGATTCGGGAACGAGATCGGCGATGAGCCTTCCCTCTTTGTAGTGATGCACGTGACCGACCCCCGCGAACAGATCGGATCGACGCGAGACGAGTTCGGCCGGCGGGTTCGGATCGAGGAATCCCCACATCGTGAACGCGATCGTGAGGTCGTGAACAACGGGCGCACGACCGAACAACGACGCACGGCGCAACGCGATGTTGAGACATCCCCGCACGGCGTCATCAGCCGTCAATTCACCGGTGTGAAGACGTGCCCGGAAACGGTTGGCGAGCGTGAGGCCGTACCCCTGATCGGGGCCCTGGTAACCGAGGCGCTCACCCGTCGGTTGTCCGGCATCGAGATCACCGGGCCGCCCCGGCATCCAGGGCGACGGGACGAAGTCGGGTGACGCGTAGGTGCGGACGTCGTCGATCGCCGGAACGGGCGCGTGCTTGGGGGCGGCCATGGACGAAGCGTACTTCTGCGGGGGTGTCAGTTCGAAGCGTGCAGCAGTCCGTACACCAACGACTCCTCGAGGGCACGCCACGACGCTTCGATGATGTTCGTGCTCACACCGATGGTCGTCCAGGTGCGTTCGCCGTCGGTCGCGTCGATCAGAACGCGCGTGACAGCCCCGGTCGCGGTCGCACCGTCGAGGATGCGGACCTTGTAGTCGGTGAGATGGACGCGGGCGATCTGCGGATAGGCCTGCTTCACCGCGGCGCGCAGCGCAGTGTCGATCGCGTTCACGGGGCCATTGCCTTCGGCCGTGAAGACGTGCCGTTGGGCCGAACCCTCGGGTCCCACCCACACCTTCACGGTGGCTTCGGTGGTGAACGCACCAGCGGCGGTCTCATCGGTGATCACACGCATGCTCTCGACACGGAAGTACGACTGCTCCCATCCAGTCGCCCGGCGCATGAGCAGTTCGAGCGACGCATCAGCCGCCTCGAAGTGATAGCCCTCGTGCTCGAGCCGCTTCAGGTCGTCGATCACCTGGTTGACAGCTGGCCCGTCCATCGGAAGTCCGAGTTCCTCGGCCTTCATGGTGATCGTGGCCCGACCGGCCATTTCACTCACGACGAAGCGCGTGCCATTGCCCACGAGATCGGGGTCGACGTGTTCGTAGGCATCCTTGGCTCGAGCGATGGCACTGACGTGCAGACCCGCCTTGTGGGCGAAGGCCGAGGCTCCCACGTACGGCGCTTGCGGGTTGAGAGGGCGGTTGAGGACCTCGGCCACGTGATTGCTCACGGCCGTGAGCCGCTCGATGCGACCAGCCGGCAAGCACTCGTAACCCATTTTCAACTGCAAGTTGGGGATCACCGTGGTGAGGTTGGTGTTGCCCGTGCGCTCGCCGAGACCGTTGAGAGTTCCCTGCACGTGGCGCGCCCCGCTGAGCACCGCCGCGACCGAGTTGGCCACCGCACATCCGGTGTCGTCGTGGCAGTGGATGCCGATGGTGGCGTCGTTCCCGATGTGACGCTTCACATCGGCCACGATGTTCTGAACCTCGTGCGGGAGGCTTCCGCCGTTCGTGTCGCAGAGCACGACGTGCGAGGCGCCCTTCACGATCGCGGCCTCGAGTGCACGAAGCGCGAATTCGGGGTTGCGCTTGTAGCCGTCGAAGAAGTGCTCCATGTCGACGAGGACGCGACGCCCGTTGCCCACCAGATACTCGACCGAGTCGGCGATCATCGCCTCACCTTCGTCGAGGGTGGTCTGCAGCGCTTCGAGGACGTGGTAGTCCCAACTCTTCGCGACGATGCACACCGCGCTCGTGTTCGCCTCGATCAGGTTGCGCAGCGTCGCGTCGTCGTCGACCTTGCCGCGCGGTCGACGGGTCGAACCGAACGCGACGAGCGTGCTCGTCGACAGACGCAGATCACTCGACGCGCGGGCGAAGAACTCGATGTCTTTCGGATTCGCACCGGGCCAACCACCTTCGATGAAGTGCACACCGAGATGGTCGAGTTGCTCAGCGATACGCAGTTTGTCCTCGACGGTCGCCGAGACGCCTTCCACTTGAAGGCCGTCGCGCAACGTGGTGTCGAAAACTTCGATCATGTCGCTCATGTCTGTTCCGTTCCTCTTCGTCGTATGTATCGGTTGCCGTTGGTCGTTTCGTGAGCGAGAAAACAAAAACGCCGCCCACTGGGCGGCGTGTGCGCACGAGGACGACCTCGTGCGCTAGCGAATCATGATGATCGCGTTGGCGGCGGAGGCGTTCAGTGCGTTCATCGCCCCTCAGTCAACCGTTCCCCCCGGTGTTTCGTCAACGCGGAGCCACACAGGCTGTGGACGACCTGTGGGCAACGATGTGAATCAGCGGTGAACAAACACGTCAATTCTGTGGATTCGCGAGAAAGTTCGGGGATAACCCTGTGGGTACAAAAATATCCCTTGACCAGGACTTTCATGACTGGCACAGTGCTTGCACCGAGAAGAAAACGGTGTCGAGATCCAGCGCAGGGCTCCGGCCCTCTAGTGGGTCCCGACAACACGATCGGATCGGGAGAGGTCATCGACGTCCTGTGGGTGACGGGGGCAACTCCGCCACACACGAACGGATCTCCGATCAGCCGCTCCTCGAGGGAGACCTCCAGGGACGGCAAGGGGAGGTTCGCACGGGCGACCCTCGGGCAACCGAGTGGGCGCCGGTGGGTTCGGGGTCTCGGAGGGCAACTTCCGGACCACACGGATCGGACCGTCCAAATGGCACTCGCCCGCCGGGGGCAACTCCGACGGGCGAGTCAAGTGAGCGAGCGAAGGGTAACAACCTTCGATCGATCGCCGGTGGATGACCTCGACCTCGAGAGCCCCGATGGAGCGCCGGGCAACTGGCAGCACCACTCGGGGCTCTCGTCATGTATCGGTAGCGTGACGCGCATGGCACCCGCCGACGGAGGCAGCACTCCGCGCCGCGAACTTCCCGACGGGATGCGCGAGCAACTCGACCTCGGGTACAACTTCGGTGGGCTCTCCACTTTCGGCCAACGACCGTTTCTCACCGAGCCGGCCGACCTGGACGCGTGGCGACCCGACGTCGCGATCGTCGGAGCGCCGTACGACAACTCCACCACCAACCGACCCGGTGCCCGTTTCGGCCCGCGCGCCATCCGTTCCCAGGCGTACGAGCCCGGCACGTATCACATGGATCTCGGTATCGAGATCTTCGAGTGGCTCGAAGTCGTCGACTTCGGCGACGCGTACTGTCCGCACGGTCTCACCGAGCTGAGCCACGCCAACATCAAGGCCCGCGTCGGTGAAGTCGCAAATCGTCGCATCGTCCCACTCGTCCTCGGCGGTGACCACTCGATCACGTGGCCGTCGGCCACCGCCGTCGCGTCAGCGCACGGATTCGGCAACGTGGGCATGGTGCACTTCGATGCGCACGCCGACACCGCCGACATCATCGCCGGCAACCTCGCGAGCCACGGCACCCCGATGCGCCGTCTGATCGAGAGCGGCGCCATTCCCGGCACTCACTTCGTGCAGGTGGGTTTGCGCGGCTATTGGCCGCCCAAGGACGTGTTCGACTGGATGGCGGCGCAGGGCATGCGCTGGTACACCATGCACGACATCTGGGAGCGCGGCTTCCAGACGGTGATGCGCGAAGCCGTCGACCAAGCACTGGCCGCTGCCGACAAGCTCTACATCTCGATCGACGTCGACAGCCTCGACCCGTCGTACGCCCCGGGGACCGGCACACCCGAACCCGGTGGAATCGTGTCGGCCGACCTGCTCCGAATGGTGCGCACGCTGTGTCTCGAACACGACGTGGTGGGTATCGACATCGTCGAGGTGGCACCCGCTTACGACGTGAGCGAACTCACGGTCAACGTGGCGCACCGCTTGGCGTTCGAGTGTCTCGCGGGTCTGGCCGCCCGCAAGCGTAAGCAGTCGACCTGACGCGGCAGATCACTTGGCCAGTTCGCACCACGACTGGTACTTGGCCACCTCACCACGCACCACTTTGCCGTACAACTGGCCGATCTCGGTCGTGACCGGACCCGGGCACGGGACCTTGCGATCGTCCACCGAGTTGACGGCGCTGACCTCGGCTGCGGTTCCACACACGAAGATCTCGTCGGCAATGTAGAGATCGCTGCGAGCGAGGTTGTCGACGCGCATGTCGATGCCCAGATCGCGCGCGAGCGTCATCACGGTGTTCTGCGTGATGCCCTCGAGCGCGCCGGCCGACAACGGCGGAGTGAGCACGATGCCGTTGCGCTTCACGAAGATGTTCTCGCCGGTGCACTCGGCCACGAGCCCGTTGGGTGCGAGCATGATCGCTTCGTCGTAGCCAGCCTTGAGCGCTTCCACCTTGGCGAGCGACGAGTTCACGTAGTTGCCCACGGTCTTGGCCGCCGGGGGCATCGTGTTGTGGTCATGACGCGTCCAGGACGAGATCTTCATCCGCACGCCCTTGCTGAGCGCGTCGTCGCCGAGGTACGCGCCCCACGGCCAGCATGCGATCGCCACGTCGACCTTGCACGGAAGTGTGTTGAGACCCATCTCGCCGTATCCGTAGTACGCGATGGGGCGGACGTAGCACGACGCCAAGCCAGTGCTCGCCACGGTCTCCTTGGTGGCCGAGATCAGTTCGTCGACCGAGAAGGGCATCTCCATGCCGAGGATGTGAGCGCTGCGGAACAGGCGCTCGATGTGCTCGGTGAGACGAAAGATGGCGGTGCCGCTCTTGGTCTCGTACGCGCGGATTCCCTCGAACACTCCCGTGCCGTAGTGGAGCGTGTGAGTGAGCACGTGCACCTGCGCCTGATCCCAGTCGACGAGCTTTCCGTTCATCCAGATCTTGGGAGTCGGGATCAGGGTGGGCATCTTCTTCTCCGTTCGAGTAGTGGACGTAACGGTATCCCCAACCGGGGCCGTCAGGCACTGCGAATACGACTCAGCGCGCGAGTCGGCTGATGATCGCGCGCCCGATCTCGATCGTCGAACCGCTGGCCGGCTCGGCGCAGGCCGCACGAATGCGATCGGCCGCGGCTGATTCGCCGAGAAAATCGAGCATGAGCGCCGCCGACAAGATGGCCGCGGTCGGATTGGCCTTGCCGGTACCGACGATGTCGGGTGCCGAACCGTGTACCGGCTCGAACATCGACGGGCCGGTACGCGCCGGATTGAGATTGGCCGACGAGGCGAGGCCGATGCCGCCCGACACCGCGCCACCGAGATCGGTGAGGATGTCGCCGAACAAGTTGTCGGTCACGATCACGTCGTAGCGGTGCGGGTCCTGAACGAAGTAGATGCAGGCCGCATCGACGTGGTTGTACGCGGTGCCGACGTTCGGAAACTCACGGGCGACCTCGTTGAACGTGCGCTCCCACAAGTTGCCGGCGAACGTGAGCACATTGGTCTTGTGCACGAGGGTGACGTGCTTGCGCTCGCGCGTGGCCGCCAGTTCGAACGCGTAGCGGATGCATCGCTCGACTCCGAAGCGGGTGTTGACGCTCCCCTGGGTCGCCACCTCGTGCGGTGTGCCGCGGCGCAACACGCCACCTTCACCCACGTACGGCCCTTCGGTGTTCTCGCGAATCACGATGAAGTCGTGCGGTTTCGAGTGTCCGGGGGCGGTTCCGACGAAGGGACGCTGGTTCACGTACAGGTCGAGTTCGAATCGCATCTTCAGGAGCAGACCGCGCTCGATCACGCCCGGCGGGACAGCCGGGGTGCCGACGGCGCCGAGCAGGATCGCGTCGAACGCACGCAACTGGTCGAGGGTCGAGTCGGAGAGAACCTCGCCATCACGGAGGTAGCGGGCACCGCCCAGGTCGAAGTCAGTGGTGGCGATGTCGACGCCGGTCGCGCGCACGACGTCGAGCGCGACCGCCGTCACTTCCGGTCCGATTCCGTCGCCGCCGATCACTGCCAACTTGTGCGTCATAGAGGTCACAGCGTACGGCCGTCGTCCCGACGTCGGCCATTCCCGCTCCGCCGTCTCAACCCGCGAAATGCACCGTTACCCTGGAGTGCATGGCGAAGGTCCATCACCTCACCAAAACCGCTCTCGAGCGCCTGCAAGCCGAGCACCACGACCTCACGACGCGTGGCCGCATCGAAGTGGCCAACAAGATCGAACGCGCCCGCGAACTCGGTGACCTCTCCGAGAACGGCGACTACCACGCCGCCAAGGACGAGCAAGGCCACATGGAGGGTCGCATCCGCCATCTCGAATCGATCCTCGAGAACCACGAGATCGTCGACGTCGACGATGGTGACGTGGTCGGCCCCGGCAAGGTCGTCACGTTGTCGATCGATGGCGACGAGCCCGAGCAGTACTACCTCGGATCACACGAGGAACGTTTCGAAGGCGCCGCGACCATGACCCCCGAATCGGCGCTCGGCAAGGCCGTCACCGGCAAACGCGTGAACGAGACCTGCTCGTACACCACGCCCAACGGCCACACGCTCAGCGTCGTGATCGTCAGCGTCGAGCTCCCGTGAGCGAGGGCTCACCCGCTCCGCACGACTCACCGCTGGCTCCCCCGCTGCCACCCGGACGAGAGATCGAACTTCCCGGCCGCGGCACCACGTTCGTCCGCGAACTGCCAGGGCCACGCGACGACGCACCGACACTTCTCCTTCTGCACGGCTGGACCGCGACGGCCGACCTCAACTGGTTCGGCGTCTACGAGCGTCTCGGCGAGCACTTCCGAGTGGTCGCACTCGATCACCGCGGTCACGGTCGGGGAATTCGATCTCGCAAGCCGTTCCGACTCGCCGACTGCGCCGACGACGCCGCCTGCCTCGTCAACGAACTCGGTCTCGGCTCGGTCATCCCGGTCGGGTACTCGATGGGCGGTCCGATCGCGCTGCTCATGTGGCGGCGCCACCGGCCGATCGTGAACGGCCTCGTTCTCTGTGCCACCGCCGGAAGTTTCCGCCACAGCCGCGCCGAGCGCATGAGCTTCCTCGGACTCACTGGGCTGAGTGCGATCGCGCGTCTGACTCCGAGTACCACCAAGGAACGAATCACCGAGCGCGTGTTCTTGCGCCGCAAGGCCGAGCGATGGGGCGGTTGGGCCATGAGCCAGGTCGCCCAGCACGACTGGCGGATGATTCTCGAGGCCGGTCACGCCATCGGCTCGTTCTCCGCGCTCGAGTGGCTCCCCGACATCGACGTTCCCACGTCGCACGTCATCACGCTGCGCGACCCCGTCGTGCCGGCGTACCGTCAACTCGAGTTGTTCACGAGCATTCCCGATGCCGACGCCGTGCGCATCGATGCCGAGCACGACGCCATCGCCGCTCACCACGACCGCATGTCCGACCTCATCGTCTCGTCCGTCGAGTCAGTGCTGCGCCGCGCACCGAAGTCCGCACCGAAATCCGTGTCGTGAAGAAGCGCACCGCAATCATCGCGATCGCGGCGGCGGCAAGTGCCGTGGCCGTCTGGAAGCGACGCGGAACTCCGATCCCGTCCGCCATCAAGCGCGGCTCGATGGCGGCGCGTAACGGCGAACTCGCCAAATTGGGCGTTCGCGTCGGCACCACCTACGCCAGCGCCTCGGCCCGCAAACTCTTCGCCTCGGCCGAGCGCCGCGTGCAGATCGACCACGAGACCGAGTTGAAGTCGGCGGCCCACGTCGCCGAGCGCCTGGGTCAGATGAAGGGTGCGCTCATGAAGCTCGGCCAGATGGCGAGCTATCTCGACGAAGGACTTCCCGCACCGTTGCGGGCCGCGCTGTCGCAATTGCAGTCGAGTGCCCCACCCATGTCGGCCGATCTGGCGGCGAGTGTGATCGAACGAGAACTCGGTGCGTCGCCCGACCGCCTCTTCGTCGAATGGGATCCCATACCAATCGCGGCGGCCTCCATCGGTCAGGTGCACCGCGCGGTGATTGTCGATCCCGACACCGGCGCCGAGCGTGCGGTCGCGGTGAAGGTTCAGTACCCCGGTGTCGACGCCGCCATCGACGCCGACCTGAAGAACGCCGACCTCCTCGGCTTCCTGTTGCAGCAGGGCTTCAGCGGGCTCGATCCCTCCGAAATGGTCGACGAAGTGAAGACCCGAATCCGCGAAGAACTCGACTACACGATCGAAGCGCGCAATCAGCAGGTCTTCGCCGACTGGTTCCGCGACCATCCGTTCATCAAGGTGCCCGAGGTGATCCCGTCACTCAGCACGTCACGTGTGATCACGTCAGAACTCGTCGTCGGCCGACCTTGGTCCTGGGTACTCGAGCAATCGCAGGAGTATCGCGACCGCATCGCCGAAGTGCTCTTCCGCTTCGTGTTCCGGAGTCTCTACGGCATGCACAAGTTCAACGGCGACCCGCATCCGGGCAATTACGTGTTCCACGAGGACGGCACGGTCACGTTCCTCGACTACGGCCTCGTGAAGCACTTCACCGACGACGAAATGACCACCTTCATCGCGATGGTCAAGTCGGCCGCCTACGAGAACGACATTCCGGCCTTCCGCAACGTCCTCGAGACGGCCGGGATGCTCAAACTCGACGCGCCCGTCGACACCGTCGACGTCGGCACCTACTTCGGCCGCTTCTACGAACCGGTGCGGGAGAATCGCGCGATCACCTGGACCCCGTCGTACGCGTCGAGCATCGTGCGCCACACGTTCGATCGCTCGAGTCCGATCGCGCAGTACGCCACGGTTCCGCGCGCGTTCGTCTTCATCCAGCGCATCAACCTCGGTTTGTACGCGATCCTCGGCGAACTCGGAGCGACGGGCAACTATCGGCGCATCGCCGAAGAACTGTGGCCCTTCGCCCATGGTGCACCGAGTACCGAACTCGGCCGAGCCGAGGCTTCGTGGGCGTCGGCCCACCAGTAACCTCGGACGAATGTCGTCTCGCCGTTACGCCGCGCTCTTCGCATCCGCTCTGATCGTCCTCGCATCATGCGGCGGTGATTCGTCGTCGAGCGACTCGTCATCGACCGACTCATCCGACGCGTCGGTCGACGCGACCACGGGTGATCCGATGCTCGACGCCGAAGAACCCGAGGTCAGCGTGCCATCCGAACTGCCGACCGAACTGGTGATCACCGACATCACCGAGGGTGATGGAGCGGCGGCCGTCGAGGGTGACACGGTGTTCGTGTTCTACGTGGGCGTGCTCACCAAGGACGGCACCCGTTTCGACGGCAACTTCGGATCGTCACCGTTCGCCGTGACGCTCGGGAGTGGTTCGGTCATCAAGGGTTGGGAACAGGGCCTCGTCGGCATCAAGGCCGGCGGCCGCCGCCAACTCGACATCCCCGCCGAACTGGCCTACGGCGACACCGGCGCCGGCGACATCATCAAGGCGGGCGACGCGATCTCGTTCGTGGTCGACGCGGTGGCCGTGGTTCCGAAGACCACTGCCGACGACGAACCGAGTGTCACGGTGAAGGCCAGCGACAACATCGACGAGCTGGCGATCGACGACCTGGTCGATGGAACCGGCACCACGGTGGAGAAGGGCATGACAGTCGTACTGCAACTGATCGGCTTCCGAGCCGACACCGGTGAGCAGATCGTGAGCACCTGGAAGGATCCGACACCGGTCACCTTCGATCTGGAGGACGGCGGCACGCTGCCGGGTCTGCTCGACGGCCTGGAGGGAATGAAGGTCGGCGGGCGGCGCCAGATCCACATCCCGTTCGACGAAGCCTGGGGCGCCGACGGTCAGCAGCAGATCGGGTTGCCCGAGAAGACCGACATCATCGTCGTCATCGATCTTCTGGCTGCTTTCTGAGCGCATCGAACGCCGTCCACCACACGCGTAACGCCTCGGGAAAGATTCCCTCACCGCCGTCGGCGAACGAGTCGGTGCAGCCATCGAGATCCCAGCGACGCACCACGACCGAGACTCCCTGATCGTTCACGGCCGCGGTGACGCGCACGCGCTCACGCGGTTCGGTGTCGATGTCTCCACACGGATCGACGTCGTCGGACTCGCCCCCGTTGTCGATGTCGATCCGCGACATCCAGCCCGTCATCACCAGACACAACGCTTCGACCGGCCGCCACACCGGAATGCGCGTGAGCAAGCGATACGGATCGGCGTCGCTATCGACGAGTTCACGTTCGAAGTCGAGACCACAGGAGCGAACCGCGAACACGCGGGCCGCTCGGTATCGCATGGTCTCGGCGAGGGACTCGTGAAGATTGGCGTCGACCCATTCGGCGATCGACAAAGGTGTGACTCGGGTGTCGGACATGCGGCGAGTGTGAGCCGCACGTGCGGAACGGGGAGCCGCGTCAGCCGATCAGCGCGGCCACGTCGGCGGCCGCGTTCACGACCGCCGCGCCGTATCTCTTGCCGGGTTCGGACGAGAGACGCTCGATCGGACCACTCACGCTGATCGCGGCGCGCACTGTTCCGTCGGGGGTTCGCACCGGTGCACTCACCGACGCGACACCGGCTTCGCGTTCGCCGACGCTCGCAACCCAGCCGCGGCGATTGGGTGGGGTTCCACTCAGAACGTGGCCAGCCGAGCCAGCCGACAACGGAAGCAACGCTCCTTCGGGCACGATCCAGCGCAGACCATGCGTCGACTCGAACGACACCACACAACGGCGCGCGTCGGCCTCGCGCACGTACAACTGAACACTCTCACCGGTCGTGTCGCGCAAACGTTCGAGGACGGGGCGAGCCAGAGCGACGAGGGGGAACGAGGCCTCGGCCGACTGACCGAGCGACACGAGCCACCAACCGAGGCAGAACTCGCCCTGCGGATTACGCCGCACGAGTCCTTGCGACTCCATGGCCACCGCGAGACGGTGCAACGTGGCGCGCGGGATGCCGGTGGCAACCGTGAGATCGGCGAGCGACAGCGAGCCGGCGTTCTCGAGGGCCCGCCACACCGCGGCGACCTTGTCGAGAACCCCGACCCCCGATACCATGTCCATGATTCAGGAAGTCTATCCCACTATGTGAGAAAGCCACGGCGCAACAACGCCAGAGCGGAGAACCATGAACCAGCCGACGACCCTCCCGCAGAAGGTCTGGGATCAGCACGTGGTGCACTCCGCGCCCGGCGAACCCGACCTGCTCTACATCGACCTTCACCTCCTCCACGAAGTGACGAGCCCGCAGGCGTTCGACGGACTGCGTCTGTCGGGCCGACCGGTGCGCCGTCCCGATCTCACGTTGGCGACCGAGGACCACAACGTCCCGACCGAGAACATCCATCTGCCGATCGCCGATCCGATCTCGGCCAAACAAGTCCAGGTGTTGCGCCAGAACGCGCAGGAGTTCGGACTCGAGCTGTATTCGATGGGCGACGCGCGTCAAGGCATCGTGCACGTGATCGGCCCCGAACAGGGCCGCACGCTCCCGGGCATGACCATCGTGTGCGGTGACAGCCACACCGCAACCCACGGCGCGTTCGGAGCCCTCGCGTTCGGCATCGGCACGAGCGAAGTCGAACACGTGCTGGCCACGCAGACACTTCCGCAGAGCCGCCCGAAGTGGATGTCGGTGAACGTCGACGGAGTACTGCCAGCCGGAGTCACCGCCAAGGACGTGATCCTCGCCGTCATCGGCAAGATCGGTACCGGTGGCGGCATCGGCCACGTGATCGAGTACCGCGGCTCGGCCATCCGCTCGCTCTCCATGGAGGGCCGCATGACCGTGTGCAACATGAGCATCGAGGCCGGCGCCAAAGCCGGCCTGATCGCCCCCGACGACACCACGTTCGCCTACCTCGAGGGTCGCGAGCACGCACCCAAGGGCAAGAAGTGGGAACAGGCTCTCGACTCGTGGCGTTCGCTCGTCACCGACCCCGGGGCTCGCTTCGACAAAGAAGTCGCTCTCGACGCCGCGACCCTCGCTCCGCACGTGAGTTGGGGCACCAACCCGGGCCAGGTTGCGAGCATCGACGCCAACGTTCCGTCACCCGACGACTTCGCCGACGCCACGACACGTGAAACGGTCGCGCGGGCCCTCGAATACATGGGGCTCACCGCGGGCCAGCGAATGCGCGACGTCGCCGTCGACACCGTGTTCATCGGCTCGTGCACCAACAGCCGCATCGAAGACTTGCGCGCCGCCGCCGAGGTTCTGGCCGGCCGCACGATCGCCGTCAAGCGCGCGCTCGTCGTGCCGGGTAGCCATGCGGTGAAGGCTCAAGCCGAAGCCGAGGGGTTGCACACGATCTTCACGGCCGCGGGTGCCGAGTGGCGCGAGCCTGGTTGCTCGATGTGCCTGGCGATGAACCCGGACAAACTCGCGCCGGGTGAACGGGCCGCGAGCACGAGCAACCGCAACTTCGAGGGCCGGCAGGGACGCGGAGGACGCACCCACCTCGTGTCGCCCGCCGTCGCCGCCGCCACCGCCGTCGTCGGACGCTTCGCCGCCCCGGCCGACCTGAACTGATCGAACGAGAGAAACGAACAATGAAGAGCGTACGAGTACTCACCGGCCGCGGAATCCCGTTGCGTCGCAGCGACGTCGACACCGACCAGATCATCCCGGCCGAGTGGCTGAAGCGCGTCGAGCGCACCGGATTCGAGGCCGGATTGTTCGCCACGTGGCGCGACGATCGCGATTTCGTTCTCAACGACCAGCGTTACGCCGGTGCGTCCATCCTGGTGGCCGGGCCGTCGTTCGGTGTGGGTTCGAGCCGTGAGCACGCGGTGTGGGCGATTCAGCAGTACGGCTTCGATGCCGTGATCGCACCCAGCTTCAGCGACATCTTCCGCAACAACTGCACGAAGAACGGACTCGTTCCGGTGGCGCTCGCGCTCGAGAGCGTGGAGAAGGTGTGGGCGGCCATCGAAGCCGACCCGTCCACCTCGATCGTCGTCGACATGGAACGCCTGGTGGTCGAGGTCCCGGCAGCCGGCGTGAAGGAGTCGTTCCCGATGGAGGCGCAGAACCAGCACCGGTTCCTGAACGGTCTCGACGACATCGGCATCACGCTGCAGCACGTCGACGCCATCGCGGCGTTCGAGACGAAGCGGCCGGCCTGGCTCGGCGCCTGAAGTCCACCGAACCGCTTGATTGATGCGGTTCGAGGTGCTCAGTCGTCGAGGAACTCTTCGAGGTTCAGCAGTTTCGGATTGTTGCTGAACACCTCGATCGGCTTCGTGATCGGCATACGCATCGTGCGCTGAAGGATCGTCACCTGAGTGTGCTGGTTGTACTCGACCAGAGTGACCGCCCAGCCGTCGCGACCGGCACGGGCCGTGCGACCCGAGCGGTGCAAGTAGTCCTTGTTGTCCTTGGCCGGTTCGTAGTGAATGACGGCTGCGATGTCGTCGATGTCGATTCCGCGCGCCGCCACGTCGGTCGCCACGAGCACCCGCAGATCACCTTCGGCGAAACGGCGAAGGGCCTTCTCGCGCGCGGGCTGGGGCAGGTCGCCGTGAATGGCGGCGGCGTTCACGCCGAGCGCCTGCAGGTTGTCGGACACGCGATCGCACACTCGCTTGGTCTGGCAGAACACCACGGTCTTGCCGGCACCACGCGAGATGGCCGACACGACTTTGTCCTTGTCCATGTGATGCACCGCGAGCCACACGTGGTGCATCGTGCCGACGGTGTCGGTCGCGGCGTCGATCGCGACTTCGATCGGGTCCTTCAGATACGCACGGATGAGGTGGCCCACGTCGCCGTCGAGCGTGGCCGAGAAGAGCATGGTCTGGTTGCGACCGGTGCAGCGACGCAGGATCCACTCGACCTGCGGCGTGAAACCGTCGTCGGCCATCCGGTCGGCTTCGTCGAGGACCACGACTTCGACACCCGAGACGTCGATCTCGTCGGACTTGAGGAGGTCGATCAGACGCAGCGGAGTCGCCACGACGATCTCGATGCCTTCCTTCAACTTGTCGACTTGATGGTGGCGGCTCGAACCTCCGTACACGGCGAGGACGCGGCGACCCGAATGACGAGCGACCGGCTCGATGACTTCGGCGACCTGGATCGCCAGTTCGCGGGTCGGCACGAGCACCAGACCGAGCGGACGTAGCGGCTCGGCCCGCTCGGAAATGCGCGACAGCATCGGCACGCCGAACGCCAGGGTCTTGCCCGATCCGGTCTTGGCGCGACCACAGACATCGCGACCCTGCAGAGCCACCGGAATGGCCTCTTTCTGGATCGCGAACGGCTGTGCGAATCCGGCCGCCGCGAGTCCGGCATCGACCGAAGCGGGAACGCCGAGGAGGGCGAAACCCGTCGGCGTGGGAACCGGAGGAAGAGTGTTGATGGAGGTGAGGGGCTGCGTGGACGCCGGAGCAGGGCTGTCGTCTGGACGACGTCGGCGCCGACGACCGCGAGGCGATCCCTGTCGGGGGGCGGGCTCGGTCATGGTCGCTTCCGAGGGTACCGGGTGGCGGAGACGGTCGTGCTGATCGGCGAGAGAAGCACGCCAGGTGTGTGCCTACTCTGTCGGCATGCACGTGCCCCTGACGATCAACGATCACATCCGACGCGCCGAGCTCCTCTATCCCGATCGCGTCGCGGTCGTCGACGAACCCGACCAGCCGGCCGCGTCATGGGGATCATTGACCTACCGCCAGATCGGTGAGCGGGCGCGCGCGCAGGCCGCCGGCCTCGATGCGCTGGGTATCGGTGTGGGCGAGCGTGTCGCAATGGTGAGCCACAACTCGGCACGACTTCTCACGAGTTTCTTCGGGGTATCGGGTTCGGGTCGCATTCTCGTCCCGGTGAACTTCCGACTGGTCGCCGAGGAAGTGAAGTACATCGTCGAGCACTCTGGTGCACGCGTCCTCCTGGTCGATCCCGAACTCGCCGACGCGATGTCATCGGTCGAGTGCGAGCACAAGTTCGTGATCGGTACCGAGGCCGACGACGCACTCCTTCGCTACGGAGTCGAGCCGCGGGCGTGGACTCCCGATGAAACCGCGACCGCCACCATCAACTACACCAGCGGCACCACCGCTCGCCCGAAAGGTGTGCAGCTCACCCACCGCAACCTCTGGCTCAACGCCGCCACGTTCGGCTGGCAGATGGGTGTGAACGACCGCGACGTCTACTTGCACACGCTCCCCCAGTTCCACTGCAACGGCTGGGGCATGGTGTACGCGGTCACCGGCATGGGCGGCCGCCACATCATCCTGCGCAAGGTCGACGGCGCCGAGATTCTGCGTCGCATCGAGGCCCACGGCGTCACGATGCTCTGCGGTGCGCCCGCGGTCGTGAACGCCGTCCTCGACGCGGCGGCCACCTGGAACGGACCGATTCCGGGCCGAGATCGCGTGCGCATGGTCGTGGCCGGCGCCCCACCGCCCACGCGAACCATCGAGCGAATGGAGACCGAGCTCGGTTGGGAGTTCGTCCAGTTGTACGGACTCACCGAGACCTCACCGTTCCTCACCATGAATCGCACCCGCTCCGAGTTCGACGCGCTCACGCCCACTGAGCGCGCGCAGAGGCTCTCGCGGGCCGGAGCCCCCGCGCTCGGAGTCGAGCTGCGAACGTCGCCGCAGGGCGAAGTGCTCGCTCGCGGCAACGTGATCATGGAGGGCTACTGGAATCAGCCCGAGGCGACCCGTGATGCGATCCACGCGGCCTCCGACGACACCGACGGCCCGTCGTGGTTCCACACCGGTGACGGCGGGTCGATCGACGACGAGGGCTACGTCACGATCAGCGACCGCAAGAAGGACGTGATCATCTCGGGCGGCGAGAACGTGTCGTCGATCGAGGTCGAGGACGCGATCTTCAGCCACCCCGACGTCTCGGAAGTGGCGGTCATCGGTGTGCCCGACGAGAAGTGGGGCGAACTCGTCCTCGCACTCGTCGTGAAATCACCCGGTTCGACTCTGACCGAGGACGACGTGATCGCCTACGCCAAGACGAAGTTGGCCGGCTACAAGTGCCCCAAGCGCGTGGAGTTTCGCGATGCTCTGGCGCGGACGGCGACCGGCAAGTTGCAGAAATTCAAATTGCGCGAGCCGTACTGGGCCGGCAAGTCGCGTCAGGTGAACTGACGAGTCACTCGATCCCGCGCAGGCCGGCCGATGCCGACACCTGCTCGAGATACCACTGATACGTGGAGCGAATTCCGGAGTCGAGGTCGTACGACGGGGCCCAACCCAAGTTGCGCAGGCGGCTGACGTCGAGCACCTTGCGCGGCATGCCGTCG
>CAYNKE010000028.1:0-21192 GCA_964397715.1 uncultured Bifidobacterium sp.
CGAAGAAGTCGATGTGGGCGTTGAAGAAGAACGACAAGCGGGGGGCGAACGCATCGACCGGCAGGCCCGCCTGGCGAGCGAGCTCGACGTACGCGAACCCGTTACCGAGCGTGAATGCCAGTTCTTCGGCCGCGGTCGAACCGGCCTCGCGAATGTGGTAACCCGAGATCGAGATCGAGTGCCAACGCGGCATCTCGGCGGCGGTGAAGGCGACGGTGTCGCGCACGAGACGCATCGACTGACGAGGCGGGAACACGAACTCCTTCTGCGCCTGGTACTCCTTCAAGATGTCGTTCTGAAGCGTTCCGCCCAACTTCGCGCGCGGAACGCCAGCCGACTCGGCCTGGGCCACGAACATCGCGAGCAGCACCGCCGCCGGCGAGTTGATGGTCATCGAGGTCGTGATGTTGCCGAGGTCGATGCCCGAGAAGAGATCGCGCATGTCGGCGAGGGTGTCGATCGCGACACCGCAACGGCCGACTTCACCGAGCGCCATCGGATCGTCGGAGTCGAGGCCGAGCAACGTCGGCATGTCGAACGCGGTCGAGAGTCCGTCACCACCAGCGCGGATGATCTCCTTGAAGCGCAAGTTCGTGTCGATCGCGGTGCCGAAGCCCGCGAACATGCGCATGGTCCAGAGCTTCGAGCGGTACATCGACGCGTAGGGTCCGCGCGTGTAGGGATACTGGCCGGGGAATTCGCCGTCCTCGGGCCCGTACACGGGCTCGAGCGGAATGCCCGACATCGTCTGGAACGGAACCTCACGAAGGCGCGATTCCTCGAAGGCCTTCATCCATTCGTCGTGTCGCGTGGGGCGCTGATTCGTCACGGGGTCAAGTCTGCCTGTCGGCCGAGGGAAGACCGCACTCGGGCGTGCCTCCCGGAAGTCGATGCCGATTGCGGGCGACCCAGGAGTAGACGACCCGAGCGACCGATCGGACCCCCGGGGCCAGGATGAAGCGACCGCCCCACCCCCAGGCCCCGCCGGCCTGTATCAGCAGCCGGCCGATGGCCTCGTGGCCCGAGGCCGTGCGCCCATCGGCGCCGATCCACTGGACCGCCTCTTCGCACTGCTCGCGCGTGAGACCGAGGGAGGCAAGGTCGAGCCGCTGCCATGGTTCGAGGCGCGGATGGCGCCGGATCCGACGCTCGATGAAACGCACCGAACTCGAACAGAACGCGCAGTCGCCGTCGTAGACGAGAAGAGGGCCCACGGACTCAGTGTGCCAGCGGGTCGCGTCCGATCATCGGCTGAGCACCGCGAACGCGGTGATCGAACCCGTCCTCGTACGGGAGCCATCCCTGGCGGTCGGGCCAGAGCAACTGCACGACGCGAAAGACGTCACCGCGATGCCAGGCCAGACCCGTGGCGAAGTACGCGGCCCACTCGTTGACGTCGACCGTGGCGAACACGCAGCGCAACTCGTTGTCGAGCAAGCCGACGAGCGGAGTGTCGACGGGAATCTCGACTCCCGACGACAATTGCGTCGCGACCAGGTCGAGGATTCCCTTGGCCGCCACCGGTGTGAGCCCGAAGATGACGACTTCGGGAAATCCGAATCGCTCGGGAAATCCGATCGTGTACGAATAGCCCGGTCGCGGCGGGTCGGACTCGACATCGGCACCGACGGGCTCGAGAGCCCAGCCGCTCGTGTCGATCATCCACTGAATCTTCTCCGCGTGCGGAATGTGGAAATCGGGGAGCGACATTTCCTCACTGTGCCACATACAGTTCGACGTCGTGTACCGGTTCCTCGTCCGTCCCCGCTGGATCGGTTTTCACCTCCTGTGTGTTGCCGGCATCGTCGGCATGGCGTTTCTCTCGGCGTGGCAGTTCCACCGACTCGACCAACGGCGCGAGTTCAACTCCGAGGTGCGCGGCCGCTCGACACTCGAAGCGGTCGACGTCGCGAGTCTCGACGACTCCGATCCCGAATCACTCTCGTGGCGTGCGGCGACCGTCACCGGCTCGTATCTGCCCGAGGAGCAGATACTCGTGCTCAATCGCTCACAGGGCGGACGGGCCGGAGTCAACGTCGTCACTCCCCTCGTTCTCGACGACGGTCGGGCCATCGCGATCAACCGCGGTTTCATCGCGCTCGACGACACGCCGCCGGCGGCACCGGCAGGACGCGTGACGGTCGGCGGAATTCTCCGAGCGACGGAGAAGCGCCGCGGTGGTCAGGCTCGCGAAGCCGAGGGTGAGTTGACCGAGATGTTCCGGCTCGACCTCGATCGACTGGCCGAGCAAGTGCAACCCGACCTGATGCGCGTCGCCCTGCTCGAGCAGGTCTCGTCCCCCGCGGACGATCCTCGACTCGAGCCCGTACCGCTGCCCGAACTCAGCGAGGGCCCGCATCTCTCGTACGCGATCCAGTGGATCATCTTCGCGGTGTGCGTCGCGGTGGGTTGGGTGCTCGCGGTGCGTCGCTCGATCAAGACGCGCGTTCGATCGACGCCATCCGCCTGAACTGCTCCACCACATCGGGCGTGCGATGCGCGGGATCGAGAGAGCGGTACACGGTCTCCACGTTCACGGCGATCCGGCCGAATTCTCCCCACGACGAGTACGGCACGCTCATGGCCCGGGCGATGTCGCGCGCCGCATCGAAAGCATCGACGCCCGCCGCCTGACGGGCCGACGCCTCGCGCTCCACGAACGCGAGATAGTCGCGGACTTCGACGACACCACCCTTGTCGGTCACCGGACCATGACCCGGAACCACCGTGTCGACGTCCATGCCGAGCATCAGGTCGCACGCGGCGATCCAGTTGGAGAGCGGGCCGGCCCAGACGATGGGTGTTCCGCCGATGAACAAGATGTCTCCGGTGTAGACCGTTCGGGCGTCGGGCACGTAGGCGATCACGTCGCCCCGCGTGTGCGCCGGTCCGACTTCGACGAGTTCGACCACCCGCCCACCCACTTCGATGTCGAGCCGGCCGTCGAAGGTGCGATCGGGTAGGCGCATCTCGATACCCGTGAACTCGAAAGCACCGAAGAAACTGCGGAACAACTCGCCCACTTCGCCCGGAGCGGCATTGAGCGCCGCGAGCATCGCCGGCGGCACCTCCGACATTTCGTGGGCGGCCGCGGTCGACGCGACGATCTCGGCACCGTCGACGAGCTGATTGCCGTAGCAATGGTCGCCGTTGGCGTGGGTGTTTACCAACGACCGAATGGGTGCGGTCCGGGTGAACGGTGCGAGCGAATCGAGCATCCGTTGCGTGAGTCGGAGATCGAACAAGGTGTCGACGAGGAGCGAGGCCCCGTCACCGACCACCAGGCCGGCATTGCTCCAACCCCAGCTCCCGTCGGGCTGGAGATAGGCCAGGCAGCCGTCGCCGAGTTCGTGAACTCCCGCTTCGTACTGCGTCACGGGGGCGAGCGTAACGGTGCTTGACACAGAACACCTGTTCGAGAACACTCGATCAATGGCCGCGGCCTCTCCGCAGAAATCGTTCGACGAGATCGGCACGCCGCTGTCCGACGTCACCTTCTGCGTCCTCGACCTCGAGACCACGGGCGGCTCCGCCGGGGTCGACTGCATCACCGAAATCGGAGCGGTGAAGTACCGGGGCGGCGAGTGCCTCGGCTCGTTCCAGACACTCGTCAATCCCGGTGTGCCGATCCCGCCGTACATCACCATCCTCACCGGCATCAGCGAAGCCATGGTGCTGCCGGCCCCGCGCATCGAAGCGGTACTCCCGTCTCTCGTCGACTTCATCGGCGATTCGGTACTCGTCGCCCACAACGCCCGCTTCGACGTCGGCTTCGTGAACGCGGCGCTCATCACCGCCGACCGCGAGCCGCTCGCCAATCGAGTCATCGACACCGTGCCGCTGGCGCGTCGTCTGGTTCGCGACGAGGTCCCCGACTGCAAACTCGGCACCCTCGCGTCGCGACTTCGCCTCGCGCACCAGCCATCTCACCGCGCGCTCGACGACGCCCTCGCCACGGCCGACTTGCTTCATTTCCTGATCGAGCGTGCGTCCGGCTTCGGAGTGATGGGTCTCGACGATCTGATCGGGCTGCCGCGCCTCGACACCCACCCATTGGCCGCCAAGTTGAGACTCACCGAAGACTTGCCCCGCTCGTCCGGGGTCTACGTCTTCGCCGATGCGGCCGGCAAGGCCCTGTACGTCGGCAAGGCGAGCAACGTCCGCTCGCGAGTCCGCAGCTATTTCGGTACCGCTGAGTCGCGTCGCAAAATCGGCGCGATGCTGCGCCAGACGCACTCGATCCACTGCATCCCGACTCCCCACCCGCTCGTCGCAGCGGTGCTCGAGTTACGTCTGATCGGACGACTCCTCCCGCATTACAACCGGGCCGGGACCAACGTCGATCGCTACTGCTACGTACGTCTGACGACCGATGAGGAATGGCCGCGTCTCGTCGTGACGAAGAATCCGGGAAAGCGCGGTGTTCATCTCGGGCCGTTCACCTCGCGCACGTCCGCCCGCCTCGTCATCGAGGCGATCGAGTCGGTGGTCCCGTTGCGGCGCTGCACCGTCCGCATGGGACGCAACTACGTGCCGGCCCCCGACGCACCCGTGTGCTCGGCGGCTCAGCTCGGTGTCGCTCAGTGCCCCTGCTCGGGCCAGGCGGACCGCGAGTCCTACGGCCGCATCGTCGACTTCATCGTGCACGCACTCACGGAATCACCCGACGCGCTCGTCGAAATGCTGCACGAGCGCATCGTCGCTCTGGCCGCGTCACAACGTTTCGAAGAGGCGGCCGAGATGCGCGACCGCGCGCAGGCACTTCTCAACGGACTTCTCCGTCAACGTTCGATCGATGCCCTGCGACGAGCCGAAACTCTGAACGTTCGTCTCGGCGAGGCCGAAGTGATGTTCGAGGGCGGGCTGCTAGCCGAGGTACGCCAAGCGGATCGCTTGTTCTCGGTGCTCGACGCACCGCTCGCTCTCCACGAACATCTGATGACACCCGATCGACCCGATCCGGATCTTCCTCTCCCCCGTCAGGTGGCCGACGAAGTGCTGTGCATCGCTCGACATCTCGAGACGGCCGACGACGTCCGCATCGAATCGTGCGCGGGTGACTGGTCGATGCCGAGTCGCGATCTGCCGACTCTGCGTCGGCTCGATCTCACAGCCAGTGCGCCCCGACCCGGTCGATACTCACGATCATGGATCGACCAGACGGCCATGCAGCGGTGACGAGTTCGGCATCCTGGCGATCACACATGACCGCCACGGTCGGTCCCGACCCAGATAGCCACGCCGCCCACGCCGACGTCGCGAGCGCCGACTCCAGAGCATCGCGACTCGGTTGAGCCAGCGCGAGGCGCGCGTCCTGATGCAACCGGTCGCGTGTCGCTTCGCGCAGGAGCCCGACCTCACCACTCGCCAATGCCGCCACGAACAACGACGACCGAGCCATGTTGAACACCGCGTCGACGCGGGTGACCGATCCCGGCAACGTCGCACGACTTTCGCTGGTGTTCGTCTTGAACGACGGAATCCACACCACGATCGCCGGATCGACGGCGAGCGGAACTCCCGCGACCGATCCGTCGGCGACGACGACCACCCCGCCGAACACACTGGCGGCCACGTTGTCGCCATGACCTTCGAGAACCGCGGCACGCTCGAAGATCTCCTGTCGACGAGTCCGCAGCACGTCGTCACGACTCGATTGCTGCAGGGCCAGGGCGATCGCCCCCACGCGAACCGCACCCGAGAATCCGAGACCCCGACCAGAGGGAATGCTCGACTTCACCCACACCTGCCCTCGACCGCCCGCGGACGAGAACGCCGTCGCGGCCGGGTGCGCGCCACGGGCGATCTCGGCTTTCTCCGGAACGTCACCTTCGAGGATGCCGACCTCGGCCGGAATGGTGAGAGCCATCCCGAGCACGTCGAAACCCGCTCCGAGATTGGCCGATGAAGCCGGGACCGAGATCCTCAACGGTGCGAGACCTCGATCAGACGCTCGAGAACGCGAGCCGCCGATCCCGAATCGATCGACTCGGCCGCCACCTCGATGCCGCGCGCGAGGTCCGCGACGCGATCGGCGACGACGAGACCGGCCGCCGCGTTGAGGAGCACGATGTTGCGGTGGGCGCCATGGTCGCCCGCGAGAACGCGTCGTACTGCCTCGGCATTCACGTCGGGAGTGCCACCCTGGAGTTCGTCCGGGATCGCGGGCGCGAGTCCGAGTGAAACGGGATCGACCGTGAACGACTGAACCTGACCGTCGCGGAGTGACAGCACTGTCGATGGCCCCGTCGTCGTGAGTTCGTCGAGGCCTCCTCCGTGCACGACCCAGGACGAAATCGAGCCGTGAAGGCGAAGCGACGCGAGCATGCGCTCGGCCACTTGCGGGTTGGCCACTCCGATCAGCTGGCGCCGGACGCGTCCGGGGTTGGCCATCGGGCCGAGGAGATTGAACACCGTGGGGACGCCGACTTCACGACGTGCCGCCGCCGCGAACCGGAACGCGGGGTGGTAGCGCGGCGCGAGGCAGAAACCCATTCCGGCCTCTTCGACACAGCGAACGACGACCTCGGGGCCGACTTCGATGTTCACCCCGAGTGCTTCGAGAACATCGGCGGTTCCGCACTTCGACGACGAAGCGCGGGCTCCGTGCTTGCACACCGGAACCCCGGCCCCGGCGACCACGATCGCCGACATCGTGCTCACGTTGATGGAGTGACTCCGGTCGCCACCGGTTCCGACGATGTCGACCGCGCGATCACGCAAGTCGGCGGAGAGAGGCACGATTTCCGCCGCATCGAGAACCGCGTCGAGGAGACCCGACAGTTCCTCGGGCGTCTCACCCTTGGCGCGCAGCGCGATGATGAAGCCGATCAACTGTGCGGGCGTGGCATCACCGGCGAGGATCGTCGCCATCGCCGCTCGCGCATGCGACGCCGGCAGATCGTCGCGGTCGAGGAGGCGCGTGATGAGCGCGGGCCATCCGCCGATGTCGACGAGCGCGGGATTCACGCCGTCAGGCTACGGGCGCTGCTCGGTGACTAAGCCGTACGGCGACGCTGGCGGATGATTCGACGCCGCTCGCGTTCGGTGGTGCCGCCCCAGACGCCGACCTTCTCGCGGCTGTTCAACGCGTGCTCGAGGCAGGCGATACGCACGTCGCAGGTCTGGCAGATGTCCTTGGCGACTTCGGCCTCTTCATCTGTTTCCGGGAAGAACACCTCGGGATCGAGACCCCGGCATGCCCCCAGTTCGCGCCATACGACGTCCATGACTTGCCCCCGAAGGCAACCCTAGGACCAGCTCGTCGAGGTTGTAAAGAGTCAGTTACGCAGGTCGGCGACCAATTCGGCCACGTTCACCCTGGTCAGGACGATCTCTTCGCGGTAGGCCGGATGATCGCACACCAGCGTGGCGCCGCCGGCTTCGAGTTCGGCGACTTCAGCCGGCGAGACGTCGAAGTGCAAGTAGTGGACCGCCGACGTGATGTCGGCCCGCGTCAGTTGGGCCTCGTGCTGAGCCTCGGGGTACGACCGGATCTCACGGCCATCGGCCAAGCGCAGCACCAGTGACCGCTCGATACCGACCAACTGAGGAAGCCATTCACGCATCGAATCGTCGCTCGTGAGTTCGATGAAGAGCGTCGCGCAGAGCCGCCCGGCCTCCGGAATGAGCGAGTTGTAGATGTCGAGCTCGGTCTGGATTTCTTCGTCGGTCGTGAGGTGCTCGGCCCGTGCCATCTCCTGGATCTGGGACCGGATGGTCTCTCGGTTCTCGAACACGACGGACACGAAAGTGCCGAGGTGGAGGCGACGGCGGGCCTTCAAGTCGATGATGCGCCGGCGATACGCGTCACGGTCGCGTTCGTAGGCACGAACGTCGAGGATGTCGTCGAGGGTGAGTTTCATGTTCACTCCTGAGGGATTCCGTAGGCGCGCGCCACGACTTGCAGCGGGTGCAGCGGTTCGCGGCCGGTTTGTTCGTTGATGGCGGTGTTCGCGAGGTGGCAGTCACCGGTGACGACGTCACCTCCGGCCTTGATGATCTCGTCGCCCAACTTCTTGGCGATCGGGAGAGAAAGTTCGGCGTTCTCGGCGCGCAGGCCCCACATGCCGTCGATCCCCGAGCACTGCTGGACGAGTTTGATCTTCGCGCCGGTGAGTTTCATCAGGTCGCGGCTCTTCAAACCGATGTTCTGGGCCCGCAGGTGACACGGAGTGTGGTACGTGATCGTCTCGGGAACGTCACCGTTGAACTCGGTGTCGAGCGACGTGCCTTCGCCCTTGTGAAGGTTCACGAGGTACTCGGCGGCGTCGAACGTGTGCTCCGACACGAGTTTGGCGTCGGGTCCACCGATGTAGTCGACGTAGTCCTTCTTGAGCACGTAGCCACACGTCGGCTGGGGCACGACGATGTCGTTGCCCTTGCGGACGCTCTCGGCGAGGGCCTTCACGTTCTCGGCCGCGACCTTCTTGAACTGGTCGATGTCACCGCTGTGCAGGAACGGTGCACCGCAGCACTTGGTGGTACCGGCCAAGGTGCACTCGACACCGTTGCGCTCGTAGACCTTGACGAGGTCCTGTCCGATCTCCGGAGCCTGGTACTCGACGAGGCACGTCGGGTACACGGCCACGCGGCCCTGACGCTTACCGAGGCGGAGTTTGGGGCGGCGCTTGAACCACGTCGTGAAGCGCTGGCGAGCGAAGGGCGGAAGAAGACGCTGACTCGACACGCCGGCGGTCTTCTCGATGGCCTTGCGCACGAGCGAGCCGTTCTTCGCGCCCATGATCTTGTTCATGATCGGAGTCGCGGTGGCGACGGTTCCGAGAAGGTCGGTGCGGCCCATCACGTCGGTGGTGAGGCGATCGCGGAGCGAGATCTGCTTGGTCTCGTGCCGCATGGCATCGGCCCGCAACATCAGACGCGGGAAGTCGAGCTCCCACTCACTCTGACCGGGGATGTACGGGCAGTTGATGTAGCAGAGCTTGCACTGGAAGCACTCGTCGATCACTTGATCCTGTTGAGCCGGCGTCATCTTGCCGGCGTCCTGATCGTCGTGGCGATCGATGAAGTCGAAGAGGGTGGGGAACGCCGTGCAGTACTTGAAGCACAGACGGCACCCGTGACACAGGTCGTAAACGCGTGTCAGTTCATCACGGACGTCTTTTTCGTCCAGATACTTGGGATGGTTCGGGTCGTACGTGATGGTCATGGTGCGATACTCCTGCCCCGGGCCCTCCGCCACCAAGCGACGAAGGGCCCGACGCGATCAGGACGGATCAGAGAGCGTTGAGCCCCTGCTCGAAACGACCGGCGT
Source organism: uncultured Bifidobacterium sp. (assembly GCA_964397715.1). Lineage (GTDB taxonomy): Bacteria > Actinomycetota > Acidimicrobiia > Acidimicrobiales > Ilumatobacteraceae > Casp-actino8. The sequence continues at coordinate 9,275 of CAYNKE010000028.1, forward strand.
GGCTCTTCTCGGCGCGGGCCAGAGTCTCGAACCAGTCGGCGATTTCGGAGAAGCCTTCGTCGCGTGCGGTCTTGGCGAAGCCCGGGTACATCTGGGTGTACTCGTAGGTCTCACCGGCGATCGACGCCTTGAAGTTGTCGGAGGTCTCGCCGATCGGAAGATCGGTGGCGGGGTCTCCGGCTTCCGACAGGAACTCGAGGTGGCCGTGAGCGTGGCCGGTCTCGCCTTCGGCGACCGAACGGAAGAGAGCCGCGGCATCGGGGTATCCCTCGACGTCGGCCTTCTGAGCGAACCAGAGGTAGCGACGGTTGGCCTGGCTTTCGCCGGCGAACGCGTGCTTCAGGTTCTCATGTGTCTTGGTGCCCTTGAGGCTCATGACATGACTCCTTGTGCAGTTGGTTGTGGTGGGGTTTACTCGCTGACCGCGGCGCACCGCGGGCAGAGACCGTTGAAAAGGATCGACGTGCTGGACACGGCGAACCCGTCGAGACCTCGAACGGAGAGCGCATCGGAGCCCGAGACGTACACGTCCCGGACGTCGCCGCATCCGTCGCAGACGACATGATGATGCTCATCGGTGTTGGGGTCGAATCGGACCGCTCCGGTACCGAGGTCGAGCGCGCGAAGCTCGCCCATGGTCGCCAGATCGTTGAGGGTCTGATACACGGTGCGCAGCGAGATGCCGGGCATCTGCTCGCACGCCACCTGGAACAGCGATTCGGCCGTCGGGTGGCACTCGTTGTCGTGCATCAGCCGGAAGAGCAACTGCCGCTGCGGCGTGACCTTCAAGCCGTGAGCTCGGAACGCGTCGGTGAGTTCGGCCGGTGAGCGCATGGGCCCACGGTAGGTTCGCTGGCTCCCAATCTTCAATCTGTGCAGATTCGCAGACTGTGAAATCTGTCGCATAAAAGCCCTGGTCAGGACGGCCACTACGGTGGACTCGTGGAACGACCGTTCGAACGCTCGGCGATGCTGGCCGCCCTCGAGCACGAGACGTTCGACCTTCTCGTCGTGGGTGGCGGGATCACCGGTCTCGGAGTCGCCGTCGACGCCGCTCGTCGGGGTCTGCGCACCGCCCTCGTCGAGAAGGGCGACTTCGCGAGCGGCACGTCGTCGAAGAGTTCGAAACTCATTCACGGCGGTCTGCGTTATCTCCAACAAGGCGACGTTCGACTCGTGTACGAGGCGCTGCACGAGCGTCAACGTCTCATCCGCAACGCTCCACACCTCGTGAGCGTCCTCCCCTTCATGATCCCGATCCTCACCAAGGACGGTGTCGTGTCTCGCAAGATCGCGCGCGCGCTCGGATCGGCCCTCTGGATGTACGACGCCACGGGTGGCGTGCGCATCGGTCGGCTCCACCGACGTCTGCGCAAGAAGCGCGCGGCGGCGTACATGCCGACGATGCCGACCGAGCGCCTCGCTTCGGCGTACGTGTACTACGACGCCCAAGCCGACGATGCCCGTCTCTGCATCAGCCTGGCTCGCACGGCCGCCGCGCACGGAGCCGTTCTGGCGAACCGCTGCACCTACACCGGCGGTGCAGTCACGGCCGACGACCGAACGTTCACCGTGAACGCTTCGGTGATCGTCGACGCAACCGGAGTCTGGAGCACCGCGGTGCCCACGCGCCCCGCGAAAGGTGTTCACGTCACAGTGCCGTGGGACAAGGTCCGCAACGAAATCGCCGTGGTCATTCCCGTTCCGAAGGACAAGCGCAGCCTCTTCGTCGTGCCCTGGGGACCCCGGCCCGACGGCACGTTCACGCACACCTACGTCGGAACCACCGACACCGACTACGACGGGCCGCTCGACGATCCGCAGTGCACACGCGCCGACATCGACTACGTGATCCGCGCCCTCAACGCGTCGGTGACCACGGGAATCACCGACGCCGACATCACCGGCACGTGGGCCGGCCTACGGCCACTCGTCACCGGCGATGCCGACGGTCGCACCGCCGATCTGTCGCGTCGGCATCTGGTGAAGGAAGGACCCGACGGAGTGATCACCGTCAACGGCGGCAAGCTGACCACCTATCGGCACATGGCCGAAGAGACGGTCGACCTGGTCGTCTCACGGCTCGGTCGCAACGAACGCTGTCGAACCAAACGACTCGCGATACACGGACGGGATCGGGCCCGTGAGTTGGCCGCGTTGGTCGACGCCGATCCGACTCTCGCACGGCCACTCGTCGACGGTCTGCCGTACACGCGCGCCGAGGCGGTGTATGCGGTGCAACACGAGATGGCGGCCACGCTCGACGACGTGCTCTCGCGGCGAACTCGCGCGCTCCTCGTCGACCGCGAGGGCGCCCGCCGCTCAGCTCGATCGACGGCCGAACTCATCGCACCGCTACTCGGATGGGATGCGGTTCGAACCGAACTGGAGATCGACGCGTTCGATCGAATTTGTCGACGAGAGGTCGAGTCGTATGCGTGAACCCACTTCCCCGATCGAACTGAACGAGCCGCGCACTGCCCGACTCGACGCGCGCTTCGTCGCGGTGCCCGACAGCGTGCTCGATCAGCTGCGCCACATCACGACGACTCTGGTCGCCGACGACTCGGTGGCCGAGGCGAGCCGCGACTGGTGGCCGCTCTCCATGCGCTGGGCTCTCGACGGATTCGTTCCGCAACGAGCCGCCGCGCTCTGCCGCCCCACGACCACCGACGAGATCAGTCGGGTTCTCGCCCTCTGCCACGCGCACCACATCCCGGTCACCGCGGCGGGTGGACGCAGCGGAGTCTGCGGTGCGTCGATACCTCTCCACGGAGGAGTCCTTCTCGATCTGTCGACCATGCAAGGAGTCGTCTCGGTCGACGAGACGTCGCTCGTCGTCGAAGTTCTACCCGGAACGTTCGGGCCGGATCTCGAGGCGCATCTCGCCGAGTCCGGCGTCACCCTCGGCCACTACCCGCAGAGTTTCGACATCTCGACCGTCGGCGGTTGGCTCGCGTGTCGCGGTGCGGGCCAGTACTCGACGCGCTACGGAAAAATCGAGGACATGGTGGTGGGCCTCGAAGTCGTCCTCGCCGATGGTCGAGTCGTGCGGACCGGCGGTGCCCCCCGCGCGGCGGCCGGACCCGACCTCAATCAAGTGTTCGTGGGCAGCGAGGGCACCCTCGGCATCATCACTCGCGCTTGGCTCCGTCTCCATCCGGCTCCCTCGAGCGAACGCCGCGCGGTGTACGGATTCACTTCGTTCGAATCGGGCCTCGACGCCTGTCGTCGCATCATGCAACGCGGTGCGACCCCGGCCGTTCTTCGGCTCTACGACGGACCCGAGAGCAAACGCGGCCAGGGCGGCGACGGCGACACCTGTGTGTTGCTCGTGCTCGACGAGGGCGACGTCGCCACGGTGAGTTCGTCCATGGCGATCGTCGACGAGGAGTGTCTGGCGACCAGTGGCTGTCTTCCCCGCGACGTCGAGGCGGTGGAGAAGTGGTTGCACCATCGCAACGACACCAGTGCGTTGCAGGCCCTCACTCGGAAGGGATTCGTCGTCGACACGATGGAAATCACCGGTCAGTGGTCGAAGCTGCCGGCGATCTTCGACGCCGCACGGGCCGCATTGTTGTCGGTCGAGTACTCGCGCTCGGCGACTTGCCATCTTTCGCACAGTTACACCGATGGTGCGTGCCTGTATTTCACCTTCGCCGCCAACCCGCCCGCCGACGCGTTCGAGCGCACGTACGACGCGCTGTGGGAGGCCGGATCACGGGCGATTCTTCGCGCCGGAGGGAACCTCAGCCACCACCACGGAGTCGGTCTCAATCGCGCACGATTCGTGGCCGAAGCTCTCGGTTCAGGTCTCGACGTCGTTGCCGCGATCAAGAATGCCCTCGATCCGCACGGAATACTCAACCCCGGCAAGATGGGCCTGCCCGACGCATTCGCATCGGAGACGTCCGGAGGTCGATCGTGAGCGAATCCCGCTGGGACCGACAAGCACTGCGCGCGGGGGCGTCGGTCTCGCTGATGTTCGCGGTACCGCTTTCGGTCGCGGCGCGACTGGTCGCGGGTGACGGTGATCCCGAAGGCGGTCGAGCGACCCTGGCCGTGTTGTTGTCGTTCGGTGCGGCCGTCGGATTCTTCCTTGGCGCCGGCGTCGCGGCTCGTCACCAGACCAAGGGGACGCCGCTGTCGCACGGCATCGTCACGGCGTCACTCGCTTACATCGTTCCGCAGTTCGTGCTCGTCGTCATCAAGCTCGCACGCGGTGGGGACGTTCGGTGGAGCGGCGTGCTCTTCAACCTCACGGTCGCGGTCGTGATGGGAACCTTCGGCGGTCTGGCCGGCTCGATGATTCGACGGACGCAGGGCTGACGTGTCGATTCTGGTGATCGACGTCGGAACGAGCGGACTGCGCGCCGCGGTGGTGCGTCCTGACGCGACGATCGCTGCGCTTCACTATCGCTCGTTCGCACCCGACACGCCGTTCGCCGGACTCGTCGAGTTCGACGCCGCACGCATGGCCGAGTTGGTCCTCGAGGTCGCCCGCGAAGCCATGGCCCAGGCCGGACCCGTCGATGCGGTCGGTGTCACCAATCAACGCGCATCGACGATCCTGTGGGACCGTCGCAGTGGTCGACCGCTCGGCCCCGCCATCGGGTGGCAGGACTTGCGCACCGTCGGCGAGTGCATGGCCGCCAAGGCCGAGCACGGACTCGCGTTGGCGCCCAACCAGTCGGCGACCAAAGCCGCGTGGCTGTTGAAGACGTACGGCGTCGATCGCGATCCAGCCGATCTGTGCCTCGGCACGGTCGACTCGTGGGTGGTCTGGACACTTTCGGGTGACGCGCGCCTCCACGTCACCGATCACAGCAACGCCGCCGTCACCGGTCTGGCGACGGTTCATCACGGAACACCGCACTGGAACGAGCGGGCGATGGCCGCGATGGGCGTCGACCCGCGCATGCTTCCGACCATCGTGACGACATCGGGCGCCGTCGGCCGCGCTCACGCCCTGCCCGGTGCTCCGGTCATCGCCGCGCTGGTCGGCGATCAGCAGGCGTCGCTCATGGGGCAGTCGTGCGTGCGTCCCGGCATGGCCAAGTGCACGTTCGGGACCGGCGGAATGCTCGACCTCCTCACCGGTACGACCGCTCCGGCCAGCCCCGAACGAACGAGCAACGGCACCTTCCCGATCGTGGCCTGGAGCATCGGCGACACGATGTGGTGGGGCGCCGAGTCGATCATGTTGTCGGCCGGAAGTTGCGTCGAGTGGTTGCGCGACGACATGGGACTCGTGTCGTCAGCCGAGGAGAGCCACACGATCGCGAGTTCGGTCGCATCGACCGACGACGTGTTCTTCGTTCCGGCACTTCTCGGAATGGCCACTCCGCAGTGGGATTACGGTGCACGTGGCGCACTCGTCGGACTCACCCGCGGATCGACGCGCGCCCACGTCGTTCGCGCGGTGCTGGAAGGAGTCGCCCATCGCGGTGCCGACCTCCTCGAGGCCGCCGAGGCCGACCACCCCGACCTGGTCGTCGACGAACTGCGCATCGACGGCGGCATGAGCCGGAATCCCACGTTCGTGGCCGCCCTCGCCACCGCGATCGGCCGACCCGTCGCGGTCTCTCCGGTGTCCGAGGCCACCACCCTGGGCGCGGCATTCCTGGCCGGACTGGCGGTCGGCACCTGGAGCGACCTCGACGACATCGCCGCCGCCTGGCGTCCGAGCAGTCGTGTCGAACCCGCCGCCGGCGTCGATCGGGACTCACTACGCGCTCGCTGGGCCGAGGCTGTGACCCGTTCGACCGGTTGGATACCTGCCCTCTCCACCCTCGACTTCTAGGCTGAAGGCCGTTCTCTGGACCTCCCGAAAGGAACCGCAGTGACGACAACGCCCCCGCGTCGGCCGACCCCGGCCGACATCGAGTTGCTGGCCTTCGCCCAGCAGGCCGAACTGGCGGCACGCGACCTCTTCGCCGCCGCCGTCGACAACGGTGTGGGTGGAGACCACCAGGCGAGCATCGCCTGCATCGCCGCCCACCACGACGCCGCCAGCCAGGCGATCTCGGCGCTGATCGGCCGCAACGCACCGCAGGCCCGTCTCGACTCGCTGTTCGCCGCTCAACGCAACGCGTTCTTGAAGGACGACTCGTTCGCGACCTCGGCCTGGCAACTCGAGAACACCCTCGTCGCCACGCACGTGTCGCTGCTCGGAACGCTCGACGGAACCGAGGGATCGGCACTCGTCGCATCCATCGTCACCGCCGAATCACGCCACGCCGCGGCCCTCGCCGCGATCGCTGGTCTGTCGCCCGTCGCCGACGCCGACGCCTATCTGTCCCTGCCCGCCGATGCGGCCGCACTCAGCCCGGAGGCCTGACGATGGACATCCAGAATCTCTCGCGTCGTCGCTTCCTGCTCGCTGGAGGCGCCTCGGTGTCTCTCGCCGCGCTCATCTCGGCCTGTGGCGGCGAGTCCAAGTCGGGCATCGCCCGCGTCGGCCTCGCACCCGACCCGGCCGAACTTCCCGAGGCTCCGGTCACCGACGTTGCGCTCCTGCGCACCGCGACCTCCCTCGAGTACAACGCTCTCTTCGTGTACGACGCCGCCAAGGATGCCGGCCTGCTCTCGGGTGACGCCGCCAAGCTCGCCACGCGATTCCGCGCCGACCACAAAGAGCACGCCGACGCGACGGCATCGCTCACCGAGGCGGCCGGTGGCAAATCGTTCAACGAACCCAACCCTCGTCTGCAATCGCTCTACGTCGAACCGGCTCTCGGACTCATCACGAAGTCCGACGATCCGGCGACCGACGTCGTGGCTCTGGCGTACGCCCTCGAGACCCTCGCGGCGGCCACGTATCAGTTCTACGTGCCGATGCTCGTCGACAAGTCGTTGCGTAGCGCTGCCATGGGTATCGGCGGAGAAGAAGCGCGTCACGCCGCGACTCTCGGCTCCGTGCTGAACTCGACTCGCCTCGTGTCGTCGCACGGCCTCGCGGTCGACGCCGAGTGGCGCGAAGAGGGAGAGCCGTCACTGTTCTACGCGGTGCCGAGCGCGTTCGGAACGCTGGCACCGGTTCAAGTGACCCTCGGACCAGCGGATTCGCGCACCACGGTCAATCTCGAGACACCGAGCCTCAACTCGATGGTCTACGAATATCTCGACGGCGAGTGACGAACGCACTCGTACACTGACTCTCGACGGTGAGTCGATCGGGTGACCGCGATCGCGAGATCGAGGAAAGTCGGGACTCCACAGAGCAGAGTGCTGGCGCGAGCCAGGTGGGAGCGATCTCACGGACAGTGCAACAGAGAACAGACCGCCGATGGCCGGGCGACCGGATCAGGTAAGGGTGAAACGGTGCGGTAAGAGCGCACCAGCGGCCGAGGCGACTCGACCGGATCGGTAAACCCCACTCGGAGCAAGGTCAAGCAGAGGAGATGGGCGGCTCGTCCGCTTCGGGAAACCGAAGTACTCCTCGGGTAGACCGCACAGATGGATGGTCACCCGTCTCGGGCAACCGAGACGACAGAATCCCGCTTACAGATCGGCTCACCGTCACCCATCCCACTACCGTCTCGGGGATGAGCGTGAACGAACTCCCCCGCGTCCCTCTCGACGAGATCGACCTCTCCGATCCGGAGTTCTGGCTGAAGGACCGCGCGTACCGCGACGGAGCGTTCAAGACTCTGCGCGACGAGGCGCCGTTCGCCTTCTTCGAGGAGCGCGTCATCGAGAACGCTCCCTTCCCGCCCGGGCCGGGATACCGCGCGATCACGCGTCACGACGACATCTGGCACATCAGCCGCAACCCGCAGTTGTTCTGCAGCGGCAAGGGCTCGAACATCGGCGACCTTCCCCAAGAGATGAACGAGTTCTTCGGGTCGATGATCAACATGGACGACCCGAAGCACTTTCGCCTCCGCAACATCGTCTCGCGTGGATTCACGCCGAAGGAGATCACCCGGGTGGAGGAGCAGGTGCGGGTCCGCGCCGCCAAGTTGGTCGACGACCTCCTGGTGAGGTTCCCGAAGGGTGAGTGCGACTTCGTCGAGGAGGTTGCTGCTCCCCTTCCGTTGGCCATCATCTGCGACATGATGGGCATCCCCGAAGAGGATCACAAGAGGATCTTCCACTGGACCAACGTGATCCTCGGAGTCGGCGATCCCGAGTTCGTCGGCTCGTACGAAGAGCTCATGACCGTGGCCCTGGAGATGTTCATGTACGCCCAAGCCCTCGGCGAGGATCGCGTGAAGAACCCCAAGGACGACGTCACATCCGCGATGATGAACGCCGTCGTCGACGGAGAGCGGCTCACCGCCCAGGAGTTCGGCTCGTTCTTCATCCTGCTCGTGGTGGCCGGCAACGAGACCACGCGCAACGCGATCAGCCACGGCATGCGCCTGTTCACCCAGTTCCCCGACCAGAAGAAGCTCTGGTTCGACAACTTCGAGGCGCACACCAAGACCGCCGTGGAAGAGATCGTGCGTTACGCCACGCCAGTGATTCACTTCCGTCGCACCGCTACCGAGGACACCGAGATCGCGGGCCAGAAGTTGAAGGCCGGCGACAAGGTCGTGATGTTCTATTCGTCGGGCAATCGCGACGAGCGAGTCTTCACCGACCCCTTCAAGTTCGACATCACGCGTCCGGTCGCTCCCGCCCAGGTGGGTTTCGGGGCCGGCGGACCGCACTTCTGCCTCGGCGCGAATCTCGCCCGTCGCGAGATCGCCGTGATGTTCGACGAGATCCGTCGCCGCCTGCCCGACATGCGCATCACCGGCGAGCCGGCCTTCTTGCAGAGTGCGTTCATCAACGGCATCAAGCGCATGCCGTGCGCCTGGAACTAGCCGGTCATTTGATCGGCATCTCGCCGGCGAGATAGTGCCGCCGGCAGAGAAGTTCGTACCGCACCACGTCGCCGAACAATGGCTCCGATGGCGCATCGCTGGTGTCACCCACGACGACGGTCTCGCCCTCGTAGACCACCACGCCATTGACCACACGCGCGTTGTGAGTTGCCCGCGAACCGCACCAGCAGCGCGCCTCGACCTGCATCTCCACGCGCTCGTCGGCGACTTCGAGCATCCGTCGGGTTCCGTCGAACAGGAGGCCGCGAAAGTCGGTGATGAGCCCGAACGCGTACACGTCGACGCCCAGCTCGTCGACGATACGGGCCAGTTGATCGCACTGATCGACCGAATAGAACTGGGTCTCGTCGCAGACGACGAAGTCGAGCGGCAGACGCTCGCTCGCCAGGGCGAACAGATCGAGTTCAGGACTCACCTCGACCGCCGGAGCCGACACACCGAGTCGGCTCGTGACCTGTGTTCCGTCTCGATCGAGTTTGGTGAGCAGGAGGCCGTGGCGGTCGCGTGACGACAGGTTGTGGTGAATCTGCAGTGCGAGGGTGCTCTTGCCCGAGCCCATCGTTCCGAAACTGAATCTCAGCGTGGCCACCGAGACGCCAAGTTAGACGACGAAGTCGGCGACCACGGCATAGTGGTCACTCGGCTGCGTGCCGTCGACAGCGTCGATTCCGGCCAGCCACGCGCGACGCGGATGTCCGATCGGTTTCGGACGGGGCCACGTGACGAAGAGGTAGTCGATGCGTCGATTGGGCCAGTTGGCCTCCGACTGGTACGGATTCGCTCCACTCCACGTGTGGCCCGCGCCCTCACCGCACTGCTCCCACACATCGTTGAAGACCAAGTTTCGGTGTCGCACCGAGGTGCGGCCGGTCAGACGCCTGATCTCGTCGGAATCCGGAACCGCGTTGAAATCGCCGCCCACGATCATCGGATGATCCTTCGTCGGGTCGCCGCGCCGTTCGAGGACGTGATCGGCGATCGCGTCGACTTGCACCGAACGCACATCCGATTCGTCGAAGCGATGGGCCAAGTGAGTGCAGCCGAGCGGCCACGCGCCTGTCGGGGTGTCGGCGATGGCAGTGAGAAATCGACGAGGGCCATCGGCGCCATCGAGTCCGGGCAACGAGATCTGCTCAACGTCGCGCAATGGCCAGCGCGCAAGGATCGCGTTGGCCATCGGCCACCGATCCTGAGTGATTACCACGTGGAATCCGAGTTCGTGGGCGATGCGCTGCGCCTGTTCGTCGTCGCGCGAGACCTCTTGCAACATCAACACGTCGGGGTTCTCCGTCGCGAGAACTCGACCGATGGCCGGCTGGCGCTCGGCGTATGGGCCGAACTGCCACCAGACGTTCCAGGTCATCACGCGCATCGCGTGAACGATTTCAGCACAGCGAGAGTGTTTCGACCGGAGCGGCCAGGGCCGCGGGTCCCCCGAACAGCGTGACGTTCGACGAGGCCAGTCGCGTGATGGTGCTGAAGGTGACCCCCGGAACGCACGAACCAGGCACGAGAAGCAAAGGCGCCCCGGAGCCACGCTTCGTGAACGGGACCGCCGAGAGAGCATCGGGGAAGTTCAGGCTGGTCGCCAGGCTGACGTCGGTGCTCTGCGGAAGGGTCGACCATACCGAGGCCGACCGCTCCGACACGTCCCACGCTTGGTAGGCGTTCACGTAACCGATCATCGAGAGATCGTTCATCATCGTGGGCGCGATGGTGCCCGGCGCGGCCACGAGGTTCACACTCGTGACGCCGAGCGTCTTGAAGAGATCGCGCTGGCCCGCGGTCAACGTTCCCTGGCCGTCGACGAGAACGAAGGGTTGGCCGTAGCGCGCGGCGGCGGCCGATGCGATGAGCGGGTCCTGGAAGTCGCGACCGCTCGCGACCCAGACCGTGGACGACGTTCCCGAGAACCAGGCGGCGCGCGTCAAGAGTTCGGCCGTCATGTAGCGATCGTCGCCCGCGACCCGCGTGGGCTTGACCCGTGTGATCGACCGCAATTGGGTCAGCACCTGGTCGGACACCGATGCGGGGCCCCCCGCCACGATGATCGACTTGGGCTTCAGGCGACTGAGCTGAGCCTTGGTGGAATCGGGAACCGAGGTCGACGTGACGAGCAGAAGGGGCACGTTGAGGCCGGCGGCGGCGACACCAGCGGCCAGAGCATCGGGGAATGACGTCCCGTTGGCGACGAACACCGTGCTCGCCGAGCTCCAGAAGTCGGCAGTGGCGGCGGCCGAGGCGAAGCGGTCCTCGCCCGACACGCGGCTCACGTTCTTGCCGGTGGCGTTGGTGACGATCGTCGGGTCGACGGGTTCGGCGATCACGACACCGTTGAAGCGGGCGATCGCGATCGCCTGTTCCGGCGTGCCGCGGAACTCGAAGTGCATGGGGTCGCGCAGGATGTTCGACTTGCTCGAGGACGGCGAAGCACACCCGCCGTTCCATCCATAACCACCCCAGAGCAGACCCCACTTCTCGGCGGTCTGTACCACCCATTGCGGAATGTCGGTCTTCATCGGCGTGGCACACGCCGAACCACCCACTGCCGGGTCGGGGTAGTAGCGAAATTCGGTATTGGCCGACACGTTGATGTCGACGGCCAGACCCCACGCGTGGAACGAGAGCGACCGCGCATCGAGACCCGAGCAGTCTTTGCGGGTGTTCGAGGTGCAGCGGTAGTTGTAGGCCATCGCATCGGTGATGCGGTAGCCGGCGTCCTGGATCTCGCCGAGGAACCCGCGGAGCAAGTAGAAGACTTCTTGCGGCGCCTTGATCTGCTCCTTGCGGATGCGGCCGAACGATTCGGGATTGGTGGCCAGAGCCGTCTCCCACGCCACGAGCGCCTCGGACTTGTTGTACGACCAGCCGAGCCACTTCCAGCCCGCCGACCTCTCGGCACCCGGACTCGTGTACGGGAACGGGGGTGTCCCCCATCCCTTCGAGTCGGGCGTGCCGTAGTCGCTGATCACACAACCAACCACGTTTCCGGTGGCGATCTGATCAGCGGAGCACTTGGGCGGCATCGTCGGCAACACCCACGGAGTGTTGTTCGCGACGTCGCCCACGGCCGCCGCACGGGCG
>CAYNKE010000029.1:0-21170 GCA_964397715.1 uncultured Bifidobacterium sp.
GACTCCCGCCCAGTACTCGTCGGATACGACGGCTCCTCGAATTCGGAGACAGCGGTGTGGTGGGCGGCCGACGTCGCGCGGGGCTCGAAGCGACCGCTCCGAATCCTCACGAGTTACGCGTTGCCGACGATGGTGGCGCTCGGCGCGAGCGCGGGTTACGTCGTTCCGGCGCTGTCGTCGGAGGAGGTTCACGAGATCGATTCGCGGCATCGGACGATGCTCAACGAGTTGGGCGATCGAGTTCGCAAGCAATTCTCCGATCTTCCGATCGACACGTTCCTCGAACAGGGATCTCCCGCCAATGCGATCCTGAAGGCGAGTGACGACGTGGTGATGATCGTGCTCGGCACGCGAGGCGTCGGCTCGGCCCACGGTCTTCTGATGGGATCGGTCAGTTACGCCGTGGCCCACCGGGCCAGGTGTCCCGTGATGCTCGTACCTGAAGCGAGCAACCGGTCGATACCGGGGAAGATCGTCGTCGGCGTGGACGGATCGACGCGTTCGTCGAAGGCCGCGCAGTGGGCGCTCTCGCTCGCGATGAGCATGCACCGGCCGCTCGAGGTCGTGACGGCCTGGCACTACCCGTACCAGGCGATGGTTCCTGAAGCCGGGTTGATGATGGGTCCGAACATCGAAGAGTTGCGGCTCGCTCTACTGCGCGACGCGAAGCAACTCGTCGAACGTGAGAAGAAGCGTCTCGAGGGTCCGCACGGAACCTCGATCGAGGTGAACGCCGTCGAGGGGTCAGCCGCTGACGTGCTCGCCGAGGAGGCCGGGCCACAAGATGTGATCGTCGTGTCGTCGAAGAGCCACAGCCTCCTCGCCTCGGTACTTCTCGGAAGCACCGCGGTTTCGCTCGCGCACCGGAGTCGAGGGCCCGTGATCATCGTCCATTCGACGTGAAGGGGCCATCGGCGGGATCACGCTGACTGATCGATGCGAACCGCCGAATGCTCCCTAGCCTGACGGCGTGTCGATCGCACGACTGTTCTCGCTCGAACACCACGGACCCGACACTTTCGTCGGCTCGGGTTACGAATACCCATGGGGCGGTTTGTTCGGTGGCCACATCGTCGCGCAAGCGCTGGTCGCCGCCGCCAACACCGTCGAGGCCAACAGTGGTGGGGTCGCGATGGAGGCCCATTCGCTACGCGCCTACTTCATCCGCCGTGGCGACACCACGGAGCCGGTTCGATACGAGGTCGACCGCATTCGCAACGGCACGAGTTTCTGTACGCGTCGCGTGGTCGCTCGCCAATCCAACGGTGCGATCCTCAACATGGAGGCCAGTTTCCAGATCCGTGAGGACCAGCGTGATGTGCAGCCGATCGAGTTCCCAGAGGGCCTGCCGTCTCCCGAATCCATCGCCAACTCGTCGTGGTCGGAAGGCTTCGATCGTCGCTGGATCGAACCCGACTCCACACCGCGGGCAGGTCGCGAAGGTGCGGGTCGCGCGATGTCGTGGTTCCGTGCAACCGAAGATCTCGGAGACGCGTCCACGGTGGAGTCGCGCCTCCTGCATCTGTGCGCGCTGTCGTACCTGAGCGACGACTTACCCACCGATGCGGTGGTGCGAGCGCACCCCGACATCTCGCAACGTCCTGATGGTCAGCGCAATTTTCAAGGTGCGAGCCTCGATCACTCGATCTGGTTCCATCGGCCCGTGCGGAGCGATCAGTGGCATCTCCACGACTTCACGTGTCACTCGATCGGAAACAGCCGCGGTTTGTCGCTCGGCCACATCTTCAGCCAGGACGGCGTGCTGGTGGCGACCGTGGCTCAAGAAGTGCTGATCCGCGACCTCACGCCGTTCACGTAGGGCTCGATCGCGGCGGCGAAAACCGGCTTCAGCCACTCCGCGTACTTCGTGGTCACGTGATTGGAGTCCCGGTACACGAGCAGGTTGCCCACGATCACGGGGCACGCCGCGTCGGTGCACAACCAGTTCACGACGTCGAGATACTGGATTCCGTTGCGTATCGCGGCGTCGATGACCGTTTGCTGCCGCGAAGCGCGGATCGCCTTGTCGCGCGAGGCGACGCACGACTTCACGTCGCGCACCGACTTCGAGAGGCAGACCGGTACGTCCTGGCCCGGGTAGGGAGTGTCGGTCAACAGGATCGGGGCGATTCCGAGTCCGCGCAGACGCGCGACGAGCGCGTCGTAGCCCTTGGCCCAGACCGAGTCGGCAAAGGGCTGTTTGGTGTCGGGATCGAGGAGTCGATTGGAAGCCGCCACGAACACGACATCGACACCTTGATCGGCCATGAGTGTGAAGACGTTCTCGCGCCACGGTTGGCAGGCCGGATAGGTGGGTCCGACGAGGCTGTTGTAGGTGATCTCGTCGATGGGCGGACAACCCGACTTGCTGAGCGGGAGCAGACGCCAGCCGTTGTCATTGGAGATCGATTCGAGAACCGGAAACCATTGAGCTGCATGGCTGTCCCCGAAGAGCGCGACGGTGAAATCGGAGGACGGATCGCCGTATTCGCACAGTGCGGGTCGTGTCGCTCCGAAGTCGACGTGACAGTCGTTGTCGTAGATGATCGGCTTGTCGCCCGCGGCCCCGCCGATGGACGGCTCGAGGTTGGCCGGCACGTCTTCGGTGTCGACGGCGGCGAACAGCGCATCGAGAGGCGCCGCCGAGTTGACGATCGGAGGCGGTGGTCCATCGGGAATCGGACCGATCGTGGTCGTGGACGATTCGGGAACGACACTCGTCGCCACCGTCGTCGTGGTTTCGAGTACGGGTGTTTCGGCCACTACATCGGTGGATAGTTCGACATCGGCCGAGCGAACGATCAATCCGGTCCCCACGCCCGTCGCAACGAGAAGAGCCCCGAGCGAGAGCGCGATCGCGGGGCGTGCCTGAAGTCGCTCGGAGTGACGAATCGGATTCTCGACGAAGCGATACGAGAGTGATGCGCCGACGAAAGCGACGGCGAGAAGTCCCACTCTTTGGAGAATGTCGAGCGGTCGTCCGGCCCACGCTTCGCCGATGATCAACGCCGGCCAGTGCCACAAGTAGATGGAGTACGAGCGCGCACCGATCCACTGGAGTGCGGGGTGACGAAGCACGATCGCCGGACCCCAACGCGAATCATCGCCACCACTGAGCGCGGCCGCGGCACCGAGCACCGGAAGCGCGGCGAGCCACCCCGGAAAGGCCATCGTCTCGTCGAGCCAGAACGCGGCGAACACGATCGCCGCGACACCGAGCCAAGCCATCGCACTTCGCAGACCGGCGGCGACGATGCGAACCCACGGCCAGGCGATCGCGAGGAGTGCACCGATGCCGAGTTCCCAGGCTCGGGTGTGCAGGCCGAAGAACGCCCATGGTTGTGATGCATCGGTCTGCCAGATGCACAGCGCGAACGACACGACACTGATCGCCGAGATACCGACCGCCGCCCGTGTCCGCGAGCGACCAGCGCGCCACAAGAGGACGAGAAGGAGCGTCGGCCACACGACGTAGAACTGCTCCTCGACCGACAGAGACCAGAAGTGCTGGAGTGGCGAGGGGGGAATGCCTGCCTGCAGGTAGTCGGTGTTGCGCGCTGCGAACACCATGTTGGAGACGAAGCCGGCCGACGCGATCGAGTCGGTGCCGACGTTGCGCAACCTGAGCGGCTCGAGCCACACCCAGGAGGCGAGAGCGGTGAGAGCGATGACGAGCGCCGAAGCCGGCAGCAGTCGTCGTGCTCGGCGCGCGTAGAAGTTGCCGATCGAGATGGTGCCGGCGGTGTCGTGCTCGCGCAGGAGCAGGTTCGTGATGAGGAATCCGGAGATGACGAAGAAGACGTCGACGCCGATGAATCCACCGTCGAGACCCAAGAAATGGGCGTGGTAGAGAACCACGAGTCCGACGGCGAGCGCACGCAACCCCTCGATGTCGCGCCTCAACATGCTGTGGTCGAGACCGGCGTCGATCCGGTGACCCCACGCTTTTCAGGCGTGTGCTCTGCCAACTGAGCTACTCGACCGCGTGCTCTCGGCGAACCGATTGCACTGGCGGTCCCGACGGGACTCGAACCCGCGACCTCCGGCTTGACAGGCCGGCGTGAACTCCAACTTCACCACGAGACCAGAATTGGCTGGCACCCCCAACGGGATTCGAACCCGTGCCGCCACCTTGAAAGGGTGGTGTCCTAGGCCACTAGACGATGGGGGCTAGGTACTAGTCCTGCTGAGAGCCTCGTCAGCCTAGCGGAGGGTCGCAGACGCCACACCGGGGGTCGGATCGGGCCCGGGTCTGCTGGTCAGCGCGACATCAGCGCGGTGATCGCACTGTCGACCAGCCACGACAGGTACTGATACAGCGCGAAGTCGGGGCTCTGGGGATCGTCGTCGGCATCGTCGGAGACTCCGAGCAACGTGCCGAGCACCAGGCGAACCGCGTTCAGGCTGGTGGCGAAGGCTTCGACGTCATTCGACGTCATGGTTCGGGCATCGGTCGATGCGAGATAGTCGTCGACGAGGGCGATGGAGGAGAGGCGACTCGCCACGAGTTCTTCGCGCATCAATCGCTGGTACTCGGAATCGCGTGCTTCGTCGTCGGTGTATGCCGGCGGAAAGAGGCGGCGCATCTTGGTGTCGTCAGCTGACTCGGTGGTGATCAGTTCGCGCACTTCGCCGATGAGGCGACGCACGAGGTGTCGTTGTTCTTCGTCGAGGTTGAGGACGAAGCCCGACGTCGTCCGATAGATGGGTTCACGGCGTCGGCGGATCATCGGGCTTCTCCGGATGATCCGTCCTTCTGCATGGTGGCCCACAGCCCGTGTTCGTGCAGACGGAACACGTCCATCTCGGCCTTCTCGCGGGTTCCGCTGCTCACGACGGCCTTGCCTTTGTGGTGTACGTCGAGCATCAACTCGGTCGCCTTCTCCAGGCTGTAGCCGAAGAGTTTCTGGAGCACGTAGGTCACGTAACTCATCAGGTTGATCGGGTCGTTCCAGACCAGGACCACCCACGGGGTGTCGGGTGCGACGCTCTCGTCGGCACTCACGTCGGGCTTTTCGATCGTGGAGGGCGCGGCGGCGACCAGAGTCACGCGACCGATGAGCACACATCCATTGTCGCGGTTGGCCAGGGGTTTCGCACCCCCGTACGATCACTGTGATGGCCGCTCGCCCCCTCGTCCCGTCCCGGTTGGCCCCGGGAGGAGTGTCGGCCCACGGTTCTCGTCGTGTTCCACGCTCGGTTCTTGGTGGTTACGTCGCGCTCACCAAGCCGCGCATCATCGAACTCCTGCTCATCACGACGGTTCCGACGATGGTCGTCGCCGAGCAGGGATGGCCGTCGTGGGGGCTCTTGCTGATCACTCTGGTGGGCGGGAGCCTGGCTGCCGGCGGAGCCAACGCGATCAACATGGTCGTCGATCGCGACATCGACCGCTTGATGGAGCGGACGCGCAACCGACCCCTGGTCACGGGTCTCATCGCCCCGCGGTCCGCGTTGATCTTCGCCCTGACCCTCGAAGCCCTGGCCTTCGCCGTCCTGTGGGCCGGAGCCAATCTCTTGTCGGCCTGCCTAGCCCTCTCGGCGACTCTCTTCTACGTCTTCATCTATACGTTGTGGCTGAAGCGGACCAGCCGGCAGAACATCGTCATCGGGGGCGCCGCCGGGGCCGTCCCGGTCCTGGTGGGCTGGGCAGCGGTCCAGAATTCCCTGGGTTGGGAGCCATTCATCCTGTTCACAGCCATTTTCCTGTGGACCCCGCCGCATTTCTGGGCCCTGGCCATTCGCCATTCCGACGACTACAAGGCGGCCAACGTGCCCATGCTCCCGACGGTGGCGTCGATGGAGACCACGGTCCGTCACATGTTCACATACTCGGTGGTCCTCACGGTTTGCACCCTGGTCCTCGCGCCGGTGGCCGACCTCGGACCGATCTACTGGGTGACCGCACTCGTCCTGGGCGTGGCGTTCACCGTCGGGACCATCGATCTCGGTCGCCATCCGACTCCGGCACGGTCGATGCGGTTGTTCGCCTTTTCCATCTCGTACGTGACCGTTCTTTTCGTCGCGATGGCACTCGACGTGCTCATCCGGCACGGGGTGTGACTCTCGTTCTTTCCCCTGGCAGAGCGGGTCGTGATTTCGGCCTGACCAGGAGCGAATGGGTAATCTCGGTTCTCGGATTTCCTTTCCACCCCTGACACCTCGGGCGGCTCCGGCCTCCCCCTGTGCGCGAGAAGCGAGCCAGCTCGAATGACATCCACCGAGACCCACCACGCGGCGGGCGCAGAGTCGGCATCCGACACGCCTGCCATTGTCGCGTGGCTCACCACCGCCGACCACAAACAGGTCGGTCGTCTCTTCATCGGAACCGGACTGTTCGGCCTGTTGGGCGGTCTCGTTCTCGCCGTTCTCGTGGCCTTCGAGCGCATCGATGCCAATGGTTATCAACTCCTCGATGCCGGATCGTCCACACAGGTGCTGGCCGCGGCTCGTCTCCTGCTCACGTTCGGAGCGGTTGCTCCTCTCGTGCTCGGATTGGCCGTGGCGGTGGCGCCGTTGCAGTTCGGCTCGCGATCCATCGCGTTTCCGCGGGTCGCCGCCGGTGGATTCTGGCTGTGGCTCACCGGGCTCACGCTGGCTGTCGCATCGATCATCGGTAACGGTGGTCCGAACGGCGGCGAGTCCGAGATGGTCGATCTCTACCTGGCCTCCACCGTCGTGATGGTGCTCGGCCTCGCGATGGCGGCGCTGTCCATCGCGGTCACGGCCCTCACGTCACGGGCCCCCGGAATGGGTCTCCTGCGGGCACCGCTCTTCTCGTGGTCGTCGTTCGTCGGCTCGATCGCCCTGCTCATGAGCCTGCCTGTCTTCATCGGAACCACCATCTACCTGTACGTCGACCACCACTACGCCCGAGCCGCGTTCGGTGGAAACTTCGGTGTCAACAACTGGGTCGGTTGGGCGATCTCGCAGCCGTTCACCTTCGTGCTCGCGATCCCGGTGCTCGGATTCGTCCTCGACTCGGTTCCGGTTCTCGGTCGCACACGTCTCGCGCAACGTCCGGCGGCCAACGTGGCCGTGGGTCTCGTGTCGGTTGCGATCTTCGCGTCGCTCACGCACCGCGCGGTCACTCTGCCGTGGGAAGGCGACGGGTTCTTCTCGGGCCTCGGCGCCAAGATCGCCGACCTACTTCCGTTCGGTCTCGTGAACGTGGTGCCGCTCCTCGGCTTGCTCGGCGTTCTCGGACTCACCGCGCTCACCCTCAAGACCGCCAAGCCGATGCTCGCCGCGCCACTCCCATTCGCGGTGCTCGGTTTGCTGATGATCCTTCTTGGTGCGGCCGCCAACGTCCTGTACGGAATCCAGGACGCCGGGTTGAGCGGCACGATCTTCGAAGCCGGTTCGTACGTCGCGGTCACGTTCGGCACCGTTCTGTTGGCGTTCGGCGCGATCACCTACTGGGGTCCGAAGTTGTGGGGTCGTCGCATTCCCGACAAGGCCGCACTCCCGCTGGCTCTGCTCGGATTCGTCGCGGCCGCATTGGGCTCGCTCCCGTACATGATCGCCGGCTTCGCCGATCAGCCCGCGGGTGCTCTCGATGGTTTCTCGTACGGCGGCCCGCAGGAACTCTGGAACGGAATCACCACTGGTGCGTTCGCACTGATGTTGCTCGTCAGCCTGGCCTTCATCGGTCTCGCGGTGCGCAGCTTCACGAGCGGTGAGGCCGCTGGTGACGATCCGTGGGACGCGACGACCCTCGAGTGGGCCACGTCGTCGCCGCCGCCGGTCGACAACTTCTCCGAACTCGTCGTCGTGAACTCGGAGTACCCGCTCGCCGACATGAAGAACTCGAACACAGGGAAGGTTGGCTGATGCTCGCGCTGCCCCCCGCACCTCAACCGTCGCCCAAGCGCCAGGTCTTCGTCGGCACGGCCTTGGTCTCGGCCGCCGCCACGATGCTCGTGGGTGGGATGCTCGCCGTCTGGACGCAGTTCCGGGCCGATGCGCCGTTCCGTGACTCGCCTCGCCGCGGCCCGATCAAGGATTGGATGCCGAAGAACCTGGCCGTTCCCGAAGTGGCCGCCAACATGATGTTGATCGCCTTCTTCGTGGTGTGTGTGATGGCACAGTGGGCCGTGTGGTCGGCCAAGCGAGCCGACCGCAAGCATGCGGGTATGGCACTCGGCATGACCTTGCTGATGGGTCTGGCGACTCTGAACGCGCAGTTCTTCATCTGGTCGCAGATGGGTGTCGACGTTCGTGGGGGCGCCTTCAACACGATGTTCTACGCGATCACCGGTGTCATGGCGTTCCTCGTGATCGCCGGGCTGGTGTTCACGGTGGTGTCGACCTTCCGCTATCTCGGACGGGGATCCTCCGATGTGCCGATTCTTTCGGCACACGCTCTCTATTGGTACTTCCTCACGGCCGCGTTCAGCGCCGTGTGGTTCGTGGTGTACGTGCAGAAGTGACGAGGCGACATGATGATCACCACTAGCTCCAAACTTCTTTACGGACTCGGCGCGGGTTCACTCGCGGCCGCTGTCGTGTGGTTCGTCGCGAACGACGGCCAGCAGCTCGGCTCGGTGATGTTCGCCTTCCTCGCGGTGGCGTTCATCTTCCTCGGCGCCATCGCCTCGTTCACCCGAGACGGACATGTCTTGTCGACCGACACCGCATCGCACGCATCGGCTGCCGCCAACCAGAAGTCGGTGGCTCGGAGCCTGTGGCCTCTCGGTACCGCGATCTCGACCGGTGTCGTGTTGGTGGGCCTCATCAGTTCACCCGGCATCTTCAAGGTCGGTGTAGCGCTCCTGATTGCGATGCTCGGCGAGTGGATGGTCCTCAACTGGGCCGAGCGGACTTCCTCGAGCAATGCGTACAACACCAAGGTTCGTGACTACATCGTTCACCCGCTCGAGTTGCCGATCGCCGGCGCACTCCTTCTTGCGGTCATCGTGCTCTCGATCTCTCGCGTGTTCCTGGCGCTCGAGAAGACAGCCGGGGCCTTCGTCTTCGCCGGTGCCGGCGCGGTCATCCTCGTCGTCGGAACGATCGTGTCGTTCCGACGCGAAGCCAATCGCCGCGTCGTCGGAGCCGTACTCGGAGTCGTGGTTGTCGCACTGGCGGGGACGGGCGTTGCCACCGCTCTGGACGGAGAGCGTCAACAACTGACCGAGGCGGCCGAAGAGGACCACTTCGCTCATCGTGCCTGCTCGGAAGAAGAAGAGTTGTCCGACGAAGACGCGTCTCGCGCCGTGGCCATGAAGAGCAGCGTTCAGGCCACGGTCATCCTCGCCGAGGACGGCACTCTCTACGCCGAACTCGACGGGTACAGCGGACGGCAGTCAGCTATCACGTTGCAGCGCTCGAATCCGTCGACCATCTTGTTCATCAACGAGACCGACGAGGCACACCGCATGGTGTTGAGCTACGGCAAGGTCGTCGAAGACCTCGGTGACGGAGTCGAGCGCGAGTCGGCGCTCGAAGCCTGCACCTCCAAGATCGAAAAGGGCGGGCAGCAGGCCGTCACGGTCGTGATCCCCAAGCCGTCGTCGGCGAGCCCCGAACCGTTCACCATCACCGTTCCCGGGGTCGAGGGCGCCCAGATCGACGTCGTCGTGCCGTGAGCAAGGAACCCATGTCCAAGTCGCCGAAACATTCGTCCGGAGAATCGATGAAGAACCGCAGTCGTGTGCTGTCACTCGCTGGTGCTGTTGCCGGGGCACTCGCTCTGGCCGGGTGCGCCAAGGATGCGCCGCAGGACACTTGGCAGCCTGCTGGTCCCAACGCCGAGAAGATCGACAACCTGCAGCAACCGGTGTTCCTCGTGGCCGGCATCGTGGGCGTCATCGTGTTCGCCGCGGTGGCCTGGGTCATCTTCCGCTACCGCGATCGCGGTCAGGCCATCCCCGAGCAGACGCACGGCAAGCCGGTGGTCGAGATCACCCTCACCGTCATCCCGGTCCTCATTCTTCTCGGTGTGGCCATTCCGACGGCCCGCACGATCTTCGATCTGGCCAAGACCGACGACACCGAGATGGTCATCAACGTCACGGGTCAGCAGTGGTGGTGGGAGTACGACTACCCGTCCACCGGCCCGAACGCCGAGTCGTACGGCCTCACCCAGCCGATCGTGACGTCGGGTCAACTCGTGATTCCCGAGAACACCAAGGTTCTCCTGCGCGTCACGAGCCGCGACGTGATCCACTCGTACTGGATCCCCAAGTTGAACGGCAAGAAGGACGGAGTCCCCGGACGCGTCCACTTGCTGCGTCTCGAAGGCGCCAAACCCGGGATCTACGCCGGCCAGTGCACCGAGTTCTGTGGTCTCTCGCACGCGTACATGCGCATGGAGACCATCGTCCTCAAGCGCGCCGACTTCGACGCATGGGTCGCCAACCAGTTGGCTCCGTACGAGTCGCCCGCCGAGGGCACTCTCGCCAAGGAAGGTGAGGGCGTCTTCATCCAACAGTGCAGCCGCTGCCACCAGGTCAACGGCATCACTGATGCCGATGGCAACCCCATCATCTCGGCACCCGAGCAGTACGTGGTCTCGGGTGTGGCGCCCAACCTCACCAACCTCATGACGCGCGTGACGTTCGCCGGCGCGGCCTGGGATCTCCTGACCCCCGAATGTCGCGATGACGTCTGGAACGCGGCGTCCGACGAGTTCGGCGCGAAGTACCTCGCCGGTGTGAGTGAGCAATGTCTCAATCAGAAGGATCTCCGCGAGTGGCTACGCAACGCACCGGAGAAGAAGCCCATGTACGTCGACCCGACCAAGTTGCAGGCAACCGATGGTAAGTACCGCGGTATGCCGGCTCTCGGTCTGACCGAAGATCAGATCGACGCACTCGTCGCCTATCTGCTCGAGCGGAAGTAAGGAGAACACCGAGATGGCCATCATCGAACGTCCCTCCACCGAAATCGCCGTCGCCGGCGGAGCAACGGTTGGCGTCAAGCCGAGCGAAGCACTCGGCGTGTTCAAGCGACCGGCGGCCAGCACCTCGTGGCGCGACTGGATCGTCACTGTCGACCACAAGAAGCTCGGCATCATGTACGGCGTCGCTGCCTTCGTGTTCTTCCTCGTGGGCGGAATCGAGGCGCTGCTGATCCGCCTGCAGCTCATGGGCCCCGAGGGCAAGGTGCTGAGCGCCGACCAGTACAACCAGATGTTCACGATGCACGCCACCACCATGGTGTTCCTCTTCGTGATGCCGATGGTGTCGGCCTTTGCCAACTACTTCATCCCGCTCCAGATCGGTGCGCGCGACGTGGCGTTCCCACGTATCAACGCGTTCGGATTCTGGTGCTGGCTCTTCGGTGGAATCTTCCTCAACACCGCGTGGTTCCTCGGCGGAGCCGCTGACGGTGGCTGGTTCATGTACGCCCCGAACTCGAGCACGTTGTTCTCACCGAGCCACGGCATCGACTTCTGGGTCCTCGGTCTGCAGATCACGGGTATCGCATCCCTCACCGGTGCCATCAACCTGATCGTCACCGTGCTGAACATGCGGGCTCCGGGCATGAAGCTCATGCGTATGCCCATCTTCACTTGGATGGCGCTGGTGGTTCAGTTCCTCTTGTTGTTCGCGATCCCGGTCATCACGGTGGCGCTCTTCCTGCTCTCGTTCCAGCGTGAGTTCGACGCGACCTTCTTCGACGTCTCGGCCGGGGCCGACCCGCTGCTGTGGCAGCACCTCTTCTGGATCTTCGGCCATCCCGAGGTGTACATCCTCATCTTGCCTTCGTTCGGCATCGTCTCCGAAGTGATCCCGGTGTTCTCGAAGAAGCCACTGTTCGGCTACCCGATCGTGGCGATGTCCGGAGCGGCGATCGGCTTCGTCGGGTGGGGAGTCTGGGCCCACCACATGTTCGCGTCCGGTCTCGGACCGGTGTCGGTGGCGGTCTTCTCGATGTCGACCATGGCGATCGCGGTGCCGACCGGCGTCAAGATCGTCAACTGGGTCATGACGATGTGGGGAGGCAAGTTGGTCTTCAAGACCGCGATGCTCTTCGCCATCGGACTCGTGGTTCAGTTCACCATCGGTGGTCTGTCGGGAGTCACGCACTCGGTCGCCCCGAGCGACACTCAGCAGACCGACACGTACTACATCGTCGCGCACTTCCACTACGTGCTGTTCGGTGGCGCCATCTTCGGTTTGTTCGCCGGCTTCTACTACTGGTGGCCCAAGATCTTCCGCAAGCAGCTGAGCGAGAGCATCGGCAAGTGGAACTTCTGGCTGATGGTCATCGGCATGAACATGACCTTCGGACCGATGCACATCCTCGGTCTTCAGGGCCAGCCGCGCCGTATGCAGGTCTGGACCGAGGCTCGCGCCGGTGAAGGTTTCTTCAACCTCGGCTTATGGAACAGGATCGCGTCGATCGGGTCCCTGATCCTCGCGGTCGGCGTGTTGATGTTCATCATCAACGTCGTGTACACGCACAAGTCGAAGCGTGTCCCGATCGCTCCGCTCGACCCTTGGGACGCTCGTTCGCTCGAGTGGATGACCGCCAACCCGCCGGTCGAACACAACTTCGACTCCATCCCGACGGTCGGCCACCTCGACGAATTCTTCCATCGGAAGTACGCCGAGGATCCGAACACGCACGAGCTGACCCAAGTGGCGTCGGCCGAGGAAGTCCTGGCCGAAATGAACGCGCATCCCGACGAGCACATTCACATGCCGTCGCGGTCGTACTGGCCGATTCTCGTGGCGCTGTCCCTGCCGATCATCTGTTACGGCCTCATCTACACCCGATTCCTCATGGCAGTCGGCGTGGCGTTCCTGCTGCTCACCATGTTCGGTTGGGCCATGGAGCCGTCGACGGCGTCCGATGACGATTTCGATCCCCCGGCACCCGGCGAGGGTGGCGGACACACGAAGGAGTTGGCACCCCTTGGCTGAGACTGCTGTCGCTCACGGCGCCGACCACGGCGCGCATCACACATCCACGGGCTTGTCCAACAACAAGCTCGGCATGTGGGTGTTCCTCGGATCCGAGTGCCTGCTGTTCGGTGGCCTCATCTCCACCTACATGCTGTACCGCGGCCGTACCAACGCTGGTCCGCAGCCCGACCAGATCTACGACATCCCGTTCACGTCGGTGAGCTCGTTCGTTCTTCTCATGAGTTCGCTCACCATGGTGCTGGCGGTGTCGGCAGCCCATCGCAAGGACGATCGCAATACCAACCTGTGGCTCACGGTGACCGCAATTCTGGGCGCCACGTTCGTCGGCGGCCAGGTGTACGAGTTCACCGCGTTCTATCGCGAGGGTCTGGGCTTCACCACGAGCCTGTTCGGTTCGAGCTTCTACACACTCACCGGATTCCACGGTGTGCACGTGACGGTCGGAATCATCATGCTGATGGCTCTGGTCGGCATGGTGCGCCGCAATCGAATCCCGGGCAGCAAGGCCGAGACGGTCGAACTGATCGGTTTGTATTGGCACTTCGTCGACATCGTGTGGATCGTCATCTTCACGCTCGTCTACCTGATCCCGTCCTGATCCGCGAGGAAACCATGAGCACCGCCACCGAACAGCACAGCAGCCACGACGAGTCGGCTCACGAGGAGAGCCACGGAGCCTCCGACAAGCAGTACGTGATCATTGCTGTCATCCTTGCCGCGCTCACGGCGATCGAAGTCTCGACCTACTACGTCGACTTCGGTCCGCTGTTCATGCCGACACTTTTCGTACTCATGACGATCAAGTTCGTGATCGTGGTGTCCTACTTCATGCACCTCAAGTTCGACAACAAGCTGTTCAGCTACCTCTTCTACACCGGCCTGATCCTCGCGATTTCGGTGTACGTCGGGGCGTTGTCGACCTTCAAGTTCTTCCTGCAGAAGGGCTGATCATGATCGCAGCCACGGCGGTCCATCCGTGGCGCTTCCAGTCACACGTCGAGGTGTGGCTGCTGGTCGCGTTCCTCGTTGGCTCGTACGTGTACGCCGTGCGGGTACTCGGACCTCGCGCCGTCGGCCCGGGCGGTGTGGTGACCACCGGTCGTCAACGGGCCGCCTTCGTCGGCGGAATCCTCATGCTCTGGTTCGCCTCCGACTGGCCGGTTCACGACATCGCCGAGGAATACCTCTATTCGGTGCACATGTTCCAGCACATGGCCCTCACCTACTTCATGCCGCCGCTGGTGGTTCTCGCCACACCTGAGTGGTTCGTGCGGATCCTGATCGGGGACGGTCGGCTCTACCGGTTCGTGAAGTTCATGGCTCACCCGGTGCGGGCCGCTTTCTTCTTCAACGTGGCCGTGATGGTGAGTCACGTTCCGGGGGTCGTGAACGCGTCGGTCTCCAACGGTCCTCTTCACTATGCGGTTCATGTGTTCCTCGTGACCTCGTCGCTCCTCATGTGGCTTCCGGTCGTGGGTCCGTTCCGCGAGTTCCAGATCTCGCCGATGGGCAAGATGATCTATCTCTTCATGAACAGCGTCGTGGCGACGGTGCCCGCCGGGTGGCTGACCTTCGCCGAGGGCGTGGTCTACAAGCACTACAACACCCCCTGGCGGGTGTGGGGCCTGTCGGTCACGGACGATCAGCAGATCGCTGGAGCGATCATGAAGATCGGCGGAGCGGCGTTCTTGTGGACCATCATCATCGTGATGTTCATTCGATCGTTCGTGCGTACGTTCCGGACCGAGAACGAGTCGGCGTACGTGCGGCAGCCGCTCACGACTGCTGATGTCGAGAAGGCCTTCGCCGAGACGCCACCGGCTCGCGAACCCGAGCGACGCTGACTATTCCCAGCGAAACGTGAGCGCGGCGGCGATCGGTGCCGCCACGGCCCAGGCCCCGAGGACCCACCACGACGTGGTCGGTTGGCTTCCGGCTCCGACGAGAGCGTCGCGGAGAACATCGGCCAGAGCACCGGAAGGCAGGACTTTGGCGACACTCTCGAGTCCGCTGGGGAGTTCGCTGAACGGGACGACCATGCCACCGAGCAACAGCAGAACGATGTACAGGCCGTTCTGTGCCGCGAGGTTGATCTCGGCGCGCAGGCGTCCGGCGATGAACATTCCGAGGCCGGCGAAGGCGACGGTACCGGTGCCGACGGCGCCGAGTGCGAGAAGCCAGTGCGCATCGTCGGCGTTCCAATCGAGAGCGAGCGCGACGGGAACCAGGATCGCGAGTTGAACGATCTCGACCACGATGACGGTGAGAGTCTTGGCGGCGAGCCAGCGCGGACGACCGAGAGGTGTGACACCGAGCCGCTTGAGAACCTTGTAGTTGCGTTCGAAACCGGTCGCGATGCCGAGACTCACCATGGCGGTGCTCATGATGGCCAGAGCCACCACGCCAGGAGTGAGGAAGTCCATGTGATCGTTCAGATCGGACGGCAGCACGTCGGTGAGGCCGAAGAAGACGAGCACCAGCACCGGGATGATGATCGTGAGGAGGAGTTGCTCACCGTTGCGGGCGAGAATCCGGAGTTCGGCACCGAGTTGGGCGCGCAGAGGGCCGCTCACGACTCGCCTCCGGTGAGCTTCTTGAAGACGTCCTCGAGGCTTGCGACGCCAGCGCGGAGTTCGACGACATCGATGCCGTGCTCGCTCAGCCACACCGCGAGGGCCGCGACCAGTCCCTGAGGCGCGTCCTCGATCGTGTAATGACCGGGTTCGACTTCGTGCAGCCAGTCGGCGATGGACGGTGGCATGTCGGCCAGGACGAGCGGTCGAACGGTGCGGAGTCGGACCGCCTGGCGGGCCTTGCGCACGTCGTCGAGCGAACCTTCGACGAGGACCTTCCCGCGATCGAAGATGACCACACGATCGGCGATGCGCTCGGCTTCGTCGAGTTCGTGTGTCGCCAGAACGACGCCGCAACCGCGCTCGGTGAGCGAGCGAATGATGGATCGGATGGTGTCGCGTCCGTTGACGTCGACACCGCTCGTGGGTTCGTCGAGGAACACCACATCAGGGTGCGAGGTGAGGGCCAGCGCCAGGGACAGTCTCTGCTTCTCGCCGCCGCTCAGGCGACGCCACGGAGTTCGACGTCGATCGGTGAGTCCGACGAGGGCGAGGAGTTCGTCGGGCGACGATGTCGCCGTACCCGAGTGGAGCCCGCAGTACTGCCGAACGGTGTCGATGGGCCGGGCCGAGGGATAGATACCGCCCTCTTGGAGCATGACGCCGACCCGACGGTGCAATGACGACCGATCGGAGCGTGAGCCGGACGGGTCGAGTCCGAGAACACGCACCGATCCATCGGTTCGTCGGCGAAGACCCTCGCAGACCTCGATCGTGCTCGTTTTTCCGGCACCATTGGGACCGAGCACCGCGGTCACTTGGCCGGCGCGCGCCGCGAATGACACGCCGTCCACCGCGGTGACCGCGCGCCCTCCGCGGCCGTAACGCACGACGAGGTTCTCGACCTCGACCACGTTCTCGATGCTCTTCGAGGCGAGGCGTGTGCCGCGAAAGGAGGACGAGTCGGCCTCGGAGGTCATCGCTTCGACATTAGTGGCGGGGTATTGGAAAAGAAGCGGAGAGACACCGTCCGGTAACCTCATCGTTCTGTGATCGATGTTCGCTTGCTCCGCAACGAAGCCGAACGAGTCCGCTCGGCGCTGGCGCGTCGCGGAAAGCCCGAGATCATCGAGCAGCTCGATCGTGCGATTGCGCTCGATGTGCGCGCCCGCGAGATCTCCACCGAGCGCGACAGCATCCGTGCCAAGGTCAACGAACTCTCCAAGAAGGTGGGTCAGGCCCGCCGGGAGGGTGATGCCGCGGCGGCCGATGCCGCACAAGCCGCCAGCCGGGCCTTGGGCGACGACGAGCAACGCTTGGCGGCGCAGGCCGACGAGGTCCAGGAGCAGTTGCGCGAGGTGTTGCTGCGTATCCCGAACCTTCCGCATCCCGAAGCGCCCGATGGTGCGGGCGATCACGACAACCCCCTCGTCAAGGGTCCACTGCAGATGCCGGCGCAGTTCGCGGCCCATCAGCGCGTGCCCCACTGGGACGCCGCCGCCGAGTTGGGAATTCTCGACAACGATCGAGCCACCAAGATCGCCGCCTCGATGTTCACGATGCAGCGGGGAGCCGGTGCCGCGCTGGCTCGGGCCCTGTGCCAGTTGGCGCTCGACCGCAATGCTGACGCGTTCGAGGAAGTCCGTCCGCCGACGATGGTGAGCACGGCGACGCTCACGGCCACCGGTCACTTGCCCAAGTTCGCCGACGATGCGTACGCGATCGAACGCGATGGACTCTGGATGATCCCTACCGCGGAGGTTCCGCTCACTTCGATGTATGCGGGTGAGATCCTCGACGAGGCGCAATTACCCCTTCGCCTCATGGCCTATACGCCGTGTTATCGGCGCGAAGCCGGCTCGGCGGGTCGTGACACGCGTGGCATGTTGCGATCGCACGAGTTCGACAAGGTGGAGATTCTGGCGTTGGCCGCTCCCGAGCAAGCGCCAGCGCTTCTCCAAGAACTCGTCGAGCGAGCCGAGAAGACCATCGCCTCGCTCGAATTGCCGTATCGCATCATCGAGATCTGCACCGGTGACATGGGGCAGAGCCACCACCGCAGTTTCGACATCGAGGTGTACGCGCCGGGTTGCGACAGTTGGCTCGAGGTGTCGTCCGTCAGTTGGTTCAGCGACTATCAGGCTCGTCGGGCCGATATCCGATTCCGCCGAACTGGGCAGAAGGGAACCGAGATCGCCAACACGCTCAACGGCTCGGCGCTCGCGGTGCCGCGGGTGTGGGCGGCGATCATCGAGAACCATCGCCAGTCCGACGGGAGTGTCGTGATTCCGGCCGCCTTGCGTCCGTACATGCGCGGCCTCGAGCGCATCACCGCCTGACATGACCACGCGCCGCGACGATCACGTCCGTGAGCGGCGGGTGCAGTACGAGACCGCGGGACTCGATCGAGCCGATCTCGACTCCTCACCGGTCGTTCAGTGGCACGCGTGGTACGACGCGGCGGTGGAAGCCGACCTGCCCGAACCCAACGCCATGGCTCTGAGCACCATCGGTCTCGACGGGGTGCCGGACTCGCGAGTGGTCTTGGCTCGCGGGGTGGACGAGCGGGGTGTCACTTTCTTTGGCAACTACCTGAGTGCGAAAGGGCGCGAACTCTACGGCCGCGCGGTGGCGAGTGCGGTCTTCCCGTGGTTGGCGCTGCATCGCCAAGTGCGCCTGCGTGGTGCCGTGGTTCGCTTGTCGGACGCCGAGAGCGACGACTACTTCGCGACGCGACCCCGCGAGAGCCAGATCGGTGCGTGGGCATCGCCTCAGAGTGAGCCGATCGCCGACCGGTCGATTCTCGAGCAGCGCGTTGCCGAGATCGCTCGGCAGTTCCCGACAGTGGTGCCGCGACCCGAGTTCTGGGGTGGATGGCGCCTGGTGCCCGAGTCGTGGGAGTTCTGGCAGGGGCGGCCGAGTCGGTTGCACGACAGATTCGCGTACCACCGCGACGGTAGTGGCGACCGCTGGACCGTCAGTCGCCTGGCCCCGTAGGAACCCACGTGGACGCGGCCGCCGCGAGTGCCGTGACGAGCGATTCGGTGTGCGGCGTGAGGCCCGGGCCTTCCCAGTCCCACCACAGCGGACTCGAACCGCGGACGCGCGGCGGGAGTTCGATCTGAACTCCGGCGTGCGGCGGGACGTTCACCGGATTTCGAGGATGAAGTCCGCGCAACTCCTTCGGGATCCGGTCGAGATCGGTGACGATGTCGTAAGCCGGCAGATGCTCGCGTAGGTGCAGACCAACGTGGTCGGCGAGATCGCGATGGCGACCTCCCACGAGTAGCGACGAGAAGTATCCCCATCGACCGAAGCCGTGGATCGTGATCACGCAGTGCACATGATCGAAGAACGAGCGCAACTGCTCGGAATGCTCAGCCGACACCTCGATGGACGGAATGTGCTGCTCCATTCCGGTCGGCTGGTGCACGCCGTAATAGCTCACGTCGGCCCGCTCGGCGGCGGCCTGAGCGATCACTTCGGTCATCTCCTCGAGTCCACCGCCGTGGTACGCCATGAACCCGAGGCGATGCTCGCGATCGTGGCCGCGCAGCACGCAGACCTCTTCCACCTCTGGATGATCGAGAAGTTCGCGAAATCGGGACATGTCAGACGTCGGACGTCCGGCGGCGCCGCTGCTCGACGGCCGCCACGATCGCTCCGGCGACGACGAGGCCGAAGATGACAGCCAGTACTGCGCGATTGTCGTCGATCCATTGCTGGATTCGCTCCTGCCAATCGAGCACGTTGCCAGTGAGCCGGTCGTCGTACTTCTCGCGAATGTCGTTGTACCAGTACCACGCCAGATACAGGCCCGAGACGATCATGACCGAGGCCGATGCGAGCTCGACATATTTCATTCCTCGGCGAAGTACACGGAGCAGGCCCTCTTGGGCCACCGCGAGCGACACCGTGAGCGCGGTGACGAGAAGCGACATCGCCACGCCATAGAGCGCGATGGCGACGAGTCCAGTCGCGAAGCCTTCGGTATCGATGGTGCCGAGCACGGTGGCCGAGAACGGGCCGATCGTGCATCCGATCGATGCGACCGCGTACGCCACCCCGAACACGAACATGGAGAACACCGTGCGATCACGCACTCGTCCGCCGACGTCGAGCTTGGGAGTGGTGAGCGGTAGTCGGTATCCGAACAGCATCGCGACGCCGAGCACGACCATCCCGAGACCGATCACCAGCGAGACGTACTTCGCGTTCTGATTGATCCAGTCGGTGAACAATCGGCTGATCGATCCGACGAGCAGAAACACGCTCATGAAACCAGCCGACAACGAGAGGCTGACCACCAACGCTCGTCCCACTGCGCCATCACGCCTCTCGTCGGGACGCCCGTTGAGACCGAGGTAGTACGTGAGGTACGTCGGAAGCAGAACGAAGCCGCACGGATTGACCGCGGCCAGTAGCCCACTCCCGAAACTGAGCCAGAGCCGATCGGCTGATGATGCGAACAGGCTCACGAACTCCATCTTGGCAGGGATCACGCCAGCAAGATCGAGACCGCGTCGGCAATCTCGTCGGCTGAGAGTTCGCCGGCGATCTGATCGATCACGGTCCCGTCACGTGACACGAGAAGAGTGGTGGGGTACGTGGCGATGCCATTGGCCACCGTGAACGCACCGTTCGGATCACGGAGCAATTCGTATCCGACGCCCACCTCGGATGCGAACGACGCCATCGTGGATGCGGTGTCCTGAGGATTGATTCCGATGAAGTCGATCCGGTCTCCGTACTGCTCGAACGCCGCCTGCAGAGCAGGCATCTCGCGTTTGCACGGCTGGCAGGTGGAGTACCAGAGGTTGATCAGCAGAGGCCGTCCGCGCGAGAGGATCTCGTCGATCGTGACCGAACCGCTGTCAGCGCTCTCGAGAATCGCTTGACTGAGCCGACTGCCGGCGAGATCTTCGTTCACCGCGATGCCGGGTTCTTGGTACTCACCAGGTTCGTCGAGGGTGACCGACTCGACTCCGTCGTCGCTTCCGCGCGCGATGATCGTGACACCCACGAAGAGCAGAACGGCCGCTGCGGCGAGAATCGTGACCAAACGTCGAACGATCACCCGGGACGGCATGGAACCCACGTCCTCAGGCTAGGGAGAGATGTCGTGGCCGAGAATTTTGATGGAGGAGGTCCGGTCGTGACCCGCGTCTCCCGGGGGGAGGAGAGACACGGGCCCCGACCGGATGCTCCCGGCAACCGCAGGCTCGTCTGAGCGTCACCTGCGATCGAGAATCAGGCGACTCGGATCACGACCTCGTAGTCGGTCTTGTCGTCAGGGTTGGCGATGGAACGGATCGTGCGGTCCTCGTCGATCACGAGCGTGGGACGTGGGAGGACCGCGGGGCGACCACGTGGCCTCTTGTTCGCGACGATCGCACCGTTCTCGAGAAGCTCGCCGCCCCACACACCCCAGGGCTCGGCCCGGTCGAGTGCCCCGGTGAGACACGGACCACGGAGCGCACATCGCGAGCAAATGGCCTTGGCGCGGGCGATGTCCACCAGGTCGTCGGAGAAGAACAGCGGAGTGAGCGTGCCGTGGCCGTCGCCGCAACGCGCCACGGGCGTGGGTGTCGCGGTGTCGCTGATCTGTTCGATGTCGATGTCAATGGTGGTCATGGTGGTCTCCTGGTTGAAACGAGTTCGGGGCGGAAAAACAAAAGGGCCGCTGGGATTCGGATCCCAGCGGCCTCGGTGCCTTCTC
>CAYNKE010000030.1:0-19786 GCA_964397715.1 uncultured Bifidobacterium sp.
GAAGCGACGGGTCCCGTCACCCGCTCACAGCGCGAAGCGCTCTCTTCGGGTCGTGTAATCGGGAGGAGCGAAGCGACGGGTCCCGTCACCCGCTCACGATCGGTCGATACGCCGCTGTACGTGAGGCGCGAACCACCCGGCGTATCGCCGTTGGACTTCAGGTGATCGCCAGTCATCCCCGGTCATCCGTCCCCGGCAGGAGGGTGCTCCGCAACGACACTCGAAATCGACAACCGGACTCGTATCACTCGTGGAGTAGTCGAAGGTGATCTGCTCACCGGGCTCGATCGGCCGCATCGAGACGAGAGTGATGGAGTCGAGCAGGCCGCAGTTGGGCTCACAACTGTGATTGATGAAATCGGCGGTGCACAGCCCGTCGAGAGACGTCACGAGGTAGCGATCGTCGTCGACTTGCAAGATGTAGTCGCGTTCGCGGGGCGTGAGGTCCTGTACTTGGGCGAGCGTCATCTCCTCTCCGCTCCAGATGACGACGACCTCTCGCGCCGGGATCGGCTGGTCGGTCACCACGAAACGACCGACTCGTGGATCGTCCACCACCCTCAATCCGGGGCGTTCGTAGACCTGTCCGGCGGCCACCATTCGTGAGATTACAGACGAGAGGCCAGAATGTCGGGGTGATCTCTCGCGACCGCGCACTCGAGCTCGACCGGGCCGATGTCCTGGCCGACTTTCGCGGCGAGTTCCACGTTCCTGACGACTCCCTCGTCTACCTGGACGGCAACTCTCTCGGTCGAACACCCAAGAGAACCATCGAACGCTTGAAAGAAGTCGTCGAAAAGGAATGGGCGGGCGATCTCATTCTGAGTTGGGAGCACTGGCTCGATCTTCCGCGCCGGATTGGTGATCGCTTCGCCGACATCATCGGGAGTCGACCCGGAGAAGTCGTGCTGCACGACTCCACTACCTTGAATCTGTACCAAGGTGTTCACATCGCACTGAACCTGCGCCCGGATCGCAAGGTGCTGGTGGTCGCCGATGACGAGTTCCCCACCGATCGTTATGTCGTCGAAGGAATCGCTCGGGATCACGGCCTCACCGTTCGTTCACTGCGACCCGGAGTCGATCTGTCGGATGTGGCTGTTGTCGTGCGCAGCGTCATCGACTACCGCACGGCGGCGCGGGCCGACGTGAAGAGTTTCACTGCTGAGGCGCGAGCGGCTGGCGCGATGGTCCTGTGGGACCTGTCTCACACGGTGGGATCGATCGAGTTCGATGTTCACGCGCTCGGAGTCGAACTCGCGGTCGGATGTACCTACAAGTTCCTGAACGGCGGACCGGGTGCTCCGGCCTTTTCATTCATTGCCAATGATCTGCAGTCGCAAGTCGAGCAGCCGATCCGAGGTTGGTTCGCGCAGAAGGATCAATTCGCGATGGAGCGACCATTCGAACCACATGACGACATCCGTCGCGTTCTCCTGGGAACACCGCACATCTTGAGTCTCGTTGCCGCTGAGGAAGGCATCGCCCTGTCCGCCCGCGCCGGCATGAAGTCGATCGCCGCGAAAGGCCGTGAACTCACCTCGTTCGCCATCGATGTGATCGACGACCTCGGAATGACGACGTCGACACCGCGCGATCCGTTCGCTCGCGGTAACCACGTGGCAGTCCATCATCCCGACGCCAAGACGCTTCTCGGTCGACTCGCCGCTCGCAAGGTCATCGCCGACGTGCGTCCCCCGGACATCGTCCGCTTCGGGTTGAGTCCGCTCACCACTCGGTTCGTCGATGTGTGGGACGGCCTCCATGTCCTCGCCGAACTGATCGACACCTCCACATCGTGATCACGTACGACGAATCACTCCGGGAGCGGGTCGCCGCCAACTTGGCGGCCCATCCGCGGTCGGTGATCGATGACGATTCTTTGCGGCCGGCGGCGGTGGCGATCGTTCTCGTCGACAGTCGACCCGATGACGCCGTCGACCCCTTCCCACTTCCCGATCAGCCGCTCATCAATGTTCCCGGTGACATCGCTGGTCTCGACGGACGCATGGTGAACGTCTCCGGTGGCGCCGCATTCCTACTGTGTCGACGCGCGGCTCGCATGAATCGCCATGCGGGGCAGTGGGCGCTTCCGGGTGGACGGCTCGACGCCGACGAAACTGCGGTCGACGCCGCATTGCGCGAACTGTACGAAGAACTCGGGCTCGCTCTCGGTACTGACTCGGTTCTCGGTCTTCTCGACGACTATCCGACCCGTTCGGGGTTCGTGATCACTCCGGTCGTCGTCTGGGGTGGTGACGTCGTCGAGTTGACCCCCGATCCGAACGAGGTGGCCCATACCTACCGCATCGGTTTGCATCAGTTGTGCCGTGACGACTCGCCGCGATTCGTGAGAATTCCGGAGAGCGATCGGCCGGTGGTGCAGTTGCCGCTGGGCGGCGACTTGATCCACGCTCCCACCGGAGCAGTTCTCCTGCAGTTGCGTTGGGTCGGACTCGAGGGCCGTCTGGGGGAGCGCGTCGCTCACCTCGAGCAACCCGTGTTCGCCTGGGGGTGACGACGTTCAACCCGGTTCGACGAGGGAGGAGAATCGGCGCTTGAGGAGTTCGGTCACGGCGACCGAGAGAGCGGTGATGGCGAGCATGGCCGTGAGTGTTCCGCGATCGGGCCCGGTGAGACCGAGGTCGGGTGCGAGCGGCGAGTAGGGAAGGGCCACCACGACCGCCGCCACCACGAGGCTCGAGGTGAGTAATCCAGGACTCGGCCGACTTCGCCACAACGGCCGTGTCGTGCGAAGCATGAGAAGGACCAGCAACTCGTTGAGCATCGACTCGACGAACCATCCGCTACGAAGGGCGACCGCGTCGGCCGAGAAGACGAGACGGAGGCTAGCGAACGTCACGAGGTCGAAGACGGTGCTCATCAGTCCGAAGACGAGCATGAAGTTTCGTACCCTCCTGACGTCCCATCGAAGTGGTCGGGCGAGGTGCTCGGGTTCGACTCGATCGGTCGCGATCGTCATGCCCGGAACGTCGGACAGGAAATTGAGGAGAAGGATCTGGAGCGGAAGGAGCGGGAGATAGGGAAGGAACGACGTAGCCGCCGCGAGTGACAGCATGTTCCCGAAATTCGCACTGGTGGTGACGTGCACGTATTTCAGTGTGTTGGCGAACACCCGGCGTCCCTCTTCGATTCCGGTTGCGAGCACGCCGAGGTCCTTGTTCAGTAGAACAACGTCAGCCGTCTGCTTGGCCACGTCGACGGCTTCGGTGACGGAAATGCCCACATCAGCGGCGTGGAGGGCTGGTGCATCGTTGATGCCGTCGCCCAAGAAGCCGACCGCATGACCGCGTCGGACGAACGATCGAACGATCGTCTCTTTCTGGATCGGGTCGATCTGCGCGAAGATTCCGAACTTCTCGACGAAGTCGGGGAGTTGATCGGCGGGAACGCGATCGAGTTCTGCACCGGTGCAGGCGCGAAGAGGGGAGAGTCCGATCGCCCGGGCGGCGTGGAGCGCGGCTTCGGGACTGTCACCCGTGACGATTCGTATACCGACTCCCATGTCGTGTAGCCGCCCTACGACTTGCGCGATTCCCGCCTTGGGTGGATCGGAGAACGTGAGAAATCCGGCGAAAACCAGGTCGACTTCGTCGTCAGGTGTGTAGTCGTTGCGACGCTCCACGGATCGAAATGCGACCCCGAGCACTCGGAAGCCCTGCGAAGCGAGATCGTCGCGGATCGTCGTGAGTTGCGGCCTCGCCGATGCGATTGGTTGGTCGAGGCCATCGATTCGGACCCGCGTCGAGACCGCCAGGACACTCTCGATGGCTCCCTTGCAAACCAGCTGGATGTCTTCGCCCTGGCGAGCAACGACGCTCATTCGACGACGAGAGAAGTCGAAGGGAATCTCGTCGACGAATTCGTGGTCGTGGTCGATGTCGTTATCGCTGGCCAGAACAGCATCGTCAATCGGGTTGGAGAACCCCCGTTGAAGTTCGGAATTCAGTCGGGCCAAGTGAAGAACCGAATCCTCTCGATTGCCCTCGGGGTCGAGCCAATCATCGAGCAGGACGTCACCCTCGGTGATGGTTCCGGTCTTGTCGACGCAGAGAACGTCGAGCCCGCCGATGTCCTCGATCGCATCGAGCCGTTTCACGATCACCCGCTTGCTCGCCATGGACCGTGCACCCCGAGAAAGACTGAGTGTGACGATCGCCGGGAGCATCTGCGGGGTGAGCCCGATGGCGAGAGCCAGGGAGAACAGGATCGAATCGATGACCGGGCGGTGCAACAGC
Source organism: uncultured Bifidobacterium sp. (assembly GCA_964397715.1). Taxonomy (GTDB): domain Bacteria; phylum Actinomycetota; class Acidimicrobiia; order Acidimicrobiales; family Ilumatobacteraceae; genus Casp-actino8. Next base: position 4,260 of record CAYNKE010000030.1, read on the forward strand.
AGGTTCATGGCGAAGATGGCCACGACGAGAACGACCATCGCCCGCATGAGCAAGTAGCCGAATTCGGTGATGCCGCGTTCGAACGATGTCGGCAGATGCTGCCGGGAGACGTGAGTTGCCAGACGCCCGAGCTCAGTGTCCCGACCTGTTCGTACGACCAACATTCGACCCTCACCGCTCGTGATGTAGGTGCCGCAATAGACCATGTTCGAGCGCTCGGTTCTCGGTGTGGCGTGCGCGAGCGAGCCCGGGACCTTCTCGCGTGGATAGCTCTCGCCCGTGAGGGTGGCCTCGTCCACGAGGAGGCGATTCGCGGTGATCAGCCGACCATCGCCGGGGACGACGTCCCCGGTTCTCAAGACGACCACGTCGCCCCTCACCACATCGTCCGAGAGGACTTCCTGCTCGACACCATCGCGGATGACCTCGCTGTGTGTTCTCACGGCTTCGAGGAGCGCATGGACCGCACCCACCGCACTTCGTTCTTGGAGAAAACCGAGGAGACCGCTGAACGCAACGATCGCGATGATGATGGAGGACTCGACGAGTTGACCGAGAAGAAGCGAGACGACTGCCGTCCCCAGGAGGATCAGAATCGTCGGATTCTTGAACTGTCGAAGGAGTAGTCGAAGTTCACCGGGCTTCTCGATTCCGAGCCCGGCGGGACCGTGTTGTTGGCGTATCCGACTTTCCTGTGAAGTGAGTCCGTTCGGCGACGTCTCCAAGTTCTGGAAGAGCTGCGGTTCTGTGACCGACCACTCGCTCATCGAACCGTCCGATGCATCAATTTGTAGACCTCGAACCAGCTGCTTCCCATCAGCCCGACGGTCACGGCGATCACGGCCTCGTATGCCCTCACTGGTCCGAACCCGAGAGAGTCACGTACGACCGGCACGGTCAGCATGACCGTCAAGGCGGTGAGCACTGCTGCGACCAGCCAGGGAAGCGTGGCGTTGCGCCGAGAGCGGAAGGCGTCCACGACAGAAAGGCGCCAGGACCGATTGGTGAAGATCAGACCGAGGTTTCCGATGACCAGAGAGACGAACACCAATGTCCGCACGGTCGAGTCGGGTCGATCGGTTGCGATCGCCCAGAAGTAGAGCAGCGCGGAGAACACGAGGAGCGCAAGCCCCTGGCTCAGTGCGATCAAGATCGCATGACGATCGAGCAACGGATTCCGAGGTGAGCGGGGTGGTTCGCTCATCACGGCGGAATCGTTCGACTCGGCTTCGAAGACGATCGAGCAGGCCGGGTCGATGATCAGTTCGAGAAGTGCGATCTGAAGTGGAAGAAGGACCACCGGCCAGTCCCGCGCGAAGATCTGAACGGTCGTGAGCCCGATGATCGGCACGTGCATCGAGATCACGTAGGCAAACGCCTTGCGAATATTGCTGTAAATCCCTCGGCCTCGCTCGATGCCTGCCACCAGTGATGGGAACGAGTCGTCGACGATCACGATCGATGATGCCTCGCGCGCGACGTCGGTCCCGCGACCGCCCATTGCGATTCCGATGTCAGCCGCTTTCAGCGCTGGGGCGTCGTTGACGCCGTCACCGGTCATACCGACGATGTGCCCCGTGTTTTGAAGTGCGCGAACGAGACGAAACTTGTGTTCGGGCGTCGTTCGCGCAAAGACGTTGACGTCCGTAGCGATCTTGGCAAAGGCGGCGTCGTCCATGCCATCGATGTCGTCACCAGACACCAGTCCCGGTTCGGTATCGAGCCCCACTTCCTGGGCGATGGCTCGAGCGGTGGTCGGGTGGTCACCAGTCATCATGATCGTGCGTATTCCCGCTTTGGCAATCCGCGTCACCGCATCGGTCACCCCCGGCCGAAGCGGATCCTTCAAGCACACGAGTCCGCACAGTCGAAGTTCGAGATCGGCATGCTTCTCCGGCAGGTCTCTGGCTGTCGTGATGGCGGTCGCCACGGCGAGGACACGCAGTCCGCGCGCGGCGGCCTGGTCCACCTGCTCGCTCAGGCGGCTTTGCTCGTGCTCGTCGAGGTGGCACATCCGAGCCACTGTTTCCGGGGCTCCTTTCGTCGCGACGAGGACGCGATCGTCCAGCGCCCACGCGAAAGACACCGCGAAGAATTGACTGGTCAGGGGATACTCCGTGACGAGCCGCGCGCGAGTCGGTGCTCCACGCCGATCTGGTGGGAGTCGCTCCGCAAGCGATCGGCAGGCTCGGTCGATCGGGTCGAAAGCGTCGATCGGGCAGGCGAACCGGGCGATGTCGACGAGCTCGTGGAACCGCTCAGGAAGTGGGTCGGAATCCGGCCTCCACACCGTTCCGTTGACAACGAGTTCGACGGGGGTCATGTGATTGAGAGTGAGGGTCCCGGTCTTGTCGACACAAGCGACGGTCATGGCGCCCAAGGCTTCGATGGCGGGGGCTCGTCGGACGAGTACGTGTTGGCGGCTCATCCGCCAGGCACCCACCGCGAGAAAGACGGTGAAGACGACCGGAAACTCCTCGGGAATCATCGACATTGCGGTGGCGATCCCAATGAGGGAGCCCTCCAGCCAGTCGTGTCGTAACAAACCGTGGCCCACGGCAACGGCACCAGCGACCCCGATCGCCCCGAGGCCGACGACGTTGACGACCCGATCGATCTGGGATTGCATCGGAGTCTTTGCCACGTCGATCGATTCGACCCGTTGGCCGATCCGTCCGAGTTCGGTGTCCGATCCAGTTCGATCGACCGACGCTTCGGCGTGGCCACGACCGATCAGCGTTCCGGCCATGATTCTCTCCGAGTCGAGACACGACTTGACGACGGGTACCGATTCACCGGTGAGGGCCGACTCATCGACGGTCAGGTCGGATCCGGCAACCAGGACCGCATCAGCGGGAACTCGATCTCCCTCGCGCACGATGATCCGGTCTCCAACGACGAGTTCGCGGCTCGGAATCGCGCGTCGACGGCCGGACCGTATGACCATGGACGTAGGAGCGCTCAGATCTCGGAGCGCCTGTAGCGCGCGCTCGGTGCGCCAGGTCTGGTGAACCGAGATCGCAACGACGATGATGACGAACGAGAACATCACGATTCCGTCGAGTGGCTCAGCGAGTGCGAGATTGACGAGCCCGGCAGCGATGAGCAGGGCCAGCATCGGTTGTCGCACGATGCCGACGATGTGTCGGACCATGGTTCGTCCGTCGCTCGAGGACAACTCGTTGGGGCCATGAACTGCGAAGCGGCGGGCCGCTTCGTCCTCGCTGAGGCCGATCGATGGTTCGACTTTCATCCACTCCTCGGCAGTTCGTGAACTGACCTGGAACGTAATGATCTATTGGCCGGGAGTGTCGGCGACTTTTGTCGCTCGTCGCTCTGATCCTTGCCCCGAAATGACGATTGCATCACTCGGAGTGCGACCCAAGTCCCTACGGTGCGTCCACCCACACCGGAGGAGTCCCTGATGCAGAGCCTGGCCGAGCCAATCCATGAGAAGCAGCGCGGGATGTTCCCGCACATCAAGTCGATGCGAACGCTGGCCGAGTCACTCGATGGTGCCGATCACATCGAACTCGTGCGGCAGTTGCGCGACGTCGCGGGGTTCATCCGAATCGATCTGGGGCCGTATCTCGCGGCCCGTCGCGAGATCATGTACCCGGTCATCGATCGACTCGAACGAACCAATGTCGCCACGGCGCTCCTGAAGCGCGATCACGAGGAGATCCATCGTCTCAGTCGGCAGCTCGATCGTCTGATCGCGGAGCTCTCCTGGGAGCCGTTGATGACCAGTCGCGCGGAGCACGACGTTCGACAAGTCGTCCTGGGGCTCTTCTCGACGATCTCGCAACATCTCGCCAAGGAAGAAGACCTGATCGTCCCGCTTCTCGAGGCAAGGTTGCCGGAGTCCGAGCTCGCCACGATGAGTCGCGACTTGGCGATCGCCGCCGAACATCGGCGCTGACCCGTGGCGGCCGATCGGCCGGGTGACACGGAGACGTCGCGCCCCTCGACGTGGCGGCGATTCCTGTGGGTCGCCGTGGTGGCAATCGTGGTGAACATGATCGTGGTGTCGATCCTCTCCAAAGATGACGGTCGGGTCACGGTTCCCTATTCGGTGTTCACCGAACAGGTGGAGAGCGACAACGTGGCGAGTGTGTCGGCTCGAGGCCAGACGATCTCGGGGGTGTTTCGACAGGCGATCGATGATCCCTCGGGAACGACCAGCCGCGTGTCGAAATTTCGGACGGAGCGACCAGTCTTCGCAACCGACGATCCGTTGACTTTGCTTCTTTCGAACCGAGTCGATGTGATGGCCGAGTCGGAGTCGACCAGCACGAGTTGGCTGCTCGTCATCCTGGTGAACTTCGGTCCCGCGCTTCTCATCGTTCTCGGGTACCTCTGGCTCATGCGACGGGCGAGCGGGGCGATCGGTGGCATCGCGACGATGGGTCGATCACGAGCTGTCCGTGGTGATCCCCACTCGACCCGAGTGACGTTCTCCGATGTCGCCGGAATCGACGAGGCAAAAGACGAACTGGTCGAAATCGTCGACTTCCTCCGCTCACCCGGTCGTTATCTCGCCCTCGGCGCGCGTGCTCCCCGCGGGGTTCTCTTGATGGGTCCACCAGGAACGGGGAAGACCCTCTTGGCCCGAGCGGTGGCGGGCGAGGCCGAGGTCCCGTTCTTCTCGGTATCGGCCGCGGAGTTCATCGAAATGATCGTGGGAGTCGGAGCGAGTCGAGTCCGGGATCTCTTCGATCAGGCCAAGGCCGTCGCGCCGTCGATCGTCTTCATCGACGAGCTCGACGCGATCGGACGGGCACGAGGTGCGGTGGCCAGTTTTGGTGGTGTGGACGAGCGTGAGCAGACCCTCAATCAGATACTGACCGAGATGGATGGCTTCACCGCGAACGAAGGCGTCATCGTTCTGGCGGCGACCAATCGACCCGATGTGCTCGATCCGGCGTTGCTGCGGCCCGGGCGATTCGATCGTCGCATCGTTCTCAATCCGCCCGATCTCGCGGGTCGCGCCGCGATCTTGGCTGTGCACACCAAGTCGGTTCCTCTCGCCGACGATGCGCGTCTCGACGACATCGCGGCATCGACTCCGGGAATGGTCGGTGCCGACCTCGCCAATCTCGTCAACGAAGCGGCTCTGATGGCGGCGCGTCGCACGCATCAACGAGTCACCCTCGCTGATTTCAATGACGCTCTCGAACGAATCGTGCTCGGAGCCGAACGAAAGATCATGCTCACGGAGGACGATCGTCGTCGAACGGCGTATCACGAATCGGGTCACGCTCTCCTTGGCATGCTGCAAGAAGGCGCTGATCCCGTCCGCAAGGTGTCGATCATTCCTCGCGGCCGGTCGCTCGGTGTCACGTTCCAGAGTCCGGCCATCGATCGGTACGGCATGAGTGAGAAGTACCTTCGAGGGCGGATCGTCGGTGCCCTCGGTGGTCGAGCCGCCGAAGAGTTGGTGTTCGGAGATCTCACCACGGGAGCCGAAGTCGATCTCGAACAGGTGACTGCGCTCGCGCGTCAGATGGTCGGACGTTGGGGAATGTCGGCGGCGATCGGTCCAGTGAGCGTGTTGCCGGAGCCGGGTTTCGATCTGGGCTTCGTGACGGTGGACGGTGCTTCACCGTCGGAGTCGACGCGTCAACTGGTCGACTCCGAGATTCGATCGATCGTCGACGAGTGTCATCACCGAGCGGTGGCCATCCTCCGTGAGAATCGTGAACGCCTTGATCGACTGGCTGATCGATTGCTGGCCAGGGAGACACTCGATGAAGCCGAGGCGTACCAGGTCGTCGGTCTCCCGATGCCGGTCACCCCGGCACGCTGACACGCCGGCAGAAAACGAACGGATCAGCCGGGTCGCGTGACGGCGACCACCCGCTCGAAGCGGACCGGTGCGATTCGCACGTCTTTGCCGGTGGCCGGGGCATCGATCATCATGCCGTTGCCGATGTAGATACCGACGTGCGAGATCGGATTGTGGAAGTAGACGAGATCTCCGGGTTCGATGTATTCGATTGGGATGCGCGTCGTGCTGTTGGCCTGGCGACGCGACTGGTGAGGTAGCGACACACCGGCTTGTGCCCACGCCCACATCGTGAGACCCGAACAGTCGAAGCCGACACCTTCGATGGCCTTGTAGGCGATGTAGGGAACCCCGACCTGACTACGGGCGGCGGCGATGGCGATCTGCGCTCGCGAACTGGCCGGAGGAATCTTCGCTCGGTCGAAGACCTGCGAGCCGTCGCCTCGGCGAGCCAGGAACGATCCGGCTTGACTGCGGGCGGCTCGCGCCGCCGCTTCGGCCCGGCGTTGCTGCTCGGCGCGCAGTGCTTGACCGAGTTCGCGCTCGGCTTTGGTCTTGAGTTCGGTGTACTTCTCGATCTTGTCCTCGGCGGCGGCTTTCTTCTTCTCGATCTGCTTGGCCAGTTCTGCGGCGCGATCGCGCTGTCGACTCAACTTCTTGCGCAGGTTCTCGAGATCGGTCACGAGGGCGTCGAGTTCGTCGGTACTGATGAAGCCCGCGTTGAGGGCCATCTCGGTGAGGGTCTGCTTCTGCACCGACTCGTTGGGTCCGACTCCAGGAGTCAGGAGATTCGTGATGCTTCCGCCACGGCCACCCCCGATGAACGACTGGACCGCCACCTCGGACATCTGGGCCTGGACGCCGTCGAGTTCGGCGGCCTTGGCGGCGATGTCGGACTCGGTCGTCACGATCTCGGCCTCGAGCGTGTCGCGGTCGTTCTGCGCGGTCACCAGGTCCTCGGCCAGGACGTCGACTTCGTCCTGGGCGGCTTCGAGGGCGTCGGCCACTCGCTGGACTTTGCGACGGGCGTCGTCGACCGACCCCGCCTTCACGGCGGGGAGCAAGAGTCCAGGAAGTCCGGTCAGAAGGCCGGTCACCACCACGGTGACCACGAACTGCCGGCGCAGGCTTCGAGAGGCGCGGGCCATCTCCACTGGAGGCTAACGAGTATGACGATTGTGTTGCGATCGGCCTGGGAAAGGGCTCCTGAGCAGGGCGAATATCGGTACGGTGGAACGGTGATGCGTCCCTTGCTCTGGGTCCTCGCGGCGAGCGCGACGGTGGCGGCCTGTTCGCCGTCCGACCCGGATCGGTCGGCGGCCGAATCGACCCCAGTGGCCGCGTCGGTCACCACCGTCCCCACAACCTCGACGACGACGGCACCCACGACGACCGCGCCCGCGACGACCACCACGACGACTGCACCGGTGCAGCTGTCCGGCGTGTTCGACGACGTGGCGGCCGCGGCACAACTCGGCCCCGTCCCCGACGACGTTCCGCTCGGCGGCTCGGCGTACACCGAGCCGGCTCTGTACGACCAGGGTTGCCATGCCGGTGTCGGCGCGGTGACGCCGATCCTGTGCGAGTTCGGCGATCTCACGAGTGACACCGTGATCGTGTTCACGGGCGACAGCCACGCGGCGCAGTGGTTCGGTGCTCTCGAGGTCGCGGCCCGGACGAATGGGTGGAAGCTCGTCTCGATGACGAAGACATCATGTCCCGCGGCTGATGTGACGACCTTGCGACGCGAAGACGGAGCCCGTGACGGTGCCGAACTCGAGTACCCGGAGTGCAATGAGTTCAGACATAACGGATGGAAGACGATTCGCGATCTGGCTCCCGATCTCGTGATCTTCCCGATGCTCACCCGCTACAAGCAGACGAACGGCAGCGGACTCGAAGGATGGCGAGCCGGACTCGGCCGCTCGATCGCGAACGTGTCGGGGCCCGGTACCAAGGTCCTGATCATCGGAGAGACACCGAAGACCAACGGAGCCGACATTCCGCCGTGTATACGCGCCAATCGCAACGACGTGTCACGATGCGCGAACGCTCGATCAGCCGCCGAGTTCCCGAAGAAGATCGCGATGTTCGAGAAGGTCGCGGCCGAACATGGTGCGACGTTCGTGAACCCGGTCGACTGGTTCTGTACGGCGGACGTATGCCCGGTTCTGATCAACGGACGAATCGTCTACCGCGACTACAACCACATGTCCGACCAGTTCTCGCGGTATCGCGCGCCCCAGATCGCCGCGGCGATCGAACTGGCTCTGGCTGGTCCGGACGCCTTCTGAGCCGCCCGCTGATCAGTCGGTGCAGGTGATGGGCAGCAAGAACTCGTGGTCGGCCTGAATGGCACCGCTCGCCGGGTAGACAGCGATGGCCATGGTTCCCTCGCCCGCAAGATTGCAGTCGACAGGAATGGTCACCGAGAAGTTTCCGTCGGCGTCGATCGTGAAGACGTTCGGAGTCGTTCCGTCGGGATCGAGAATCGAGCGCGAGTCCTCGGGAAGAGCCCACGACTGGGTCTCGAACACGATGCGGCGAGCCTCGGTGCCGACTCCCGCCGACGGCTGCCAGACCTTGTCGAACCATCCGAACACGACGTAAACGCCGGTGGGCAATCCATCGAGCGGCGGACGATTGCCGAGAGCGAAGTCGGTGAACGCGGTTCCCTTCACGGTGACGACGATCGGACCACCGCTGCGGCTGAACGTGGGATTGCCTTCGATCTCAACGCCTGTCGTGGCCGGCGCCACGGTCGTCGTCGTGGCTTCGGTACTCGTAGGAGCGTCGGTTGTCGCTTCAGTCGAGGCCGTGGTGTCGGCGTTCGACGTTTCGTCGCTCGACGAACCTCCACACGCCGCGAGAGCGACAGTGATCGACGCCACGATTGCGAGACGGGTGAGACGGTGAGCCGGGGGGAGCATCACAGTGGCCTCCAGAGGTCAGGGAGTTGGTTTGGGTGTTGGAGATCGTTTCGGACGAACTTCGAGATGTCCAGTCAGAGTATTCGTGCCGACGTCGATGGGATAGTCGTAGACCTCCGACAGAAGTGCGGACGACAGCACGTGCTGGGGTGATCCGTCGGCGACGATGTGACCGTTGACCATCACGAGCAGTCGGTCGGCGATCGATGCGGCGGCCTCGAGGTCGTGCACCACGATGATCACCAGTGTCCCGGCGCGGGCCTTCTTGCGGAGAAGTTCGAGGACCATCTCTTGATGCTTGATGTCGAGTGACGCAGTGGGCTCGTCGAGAAGGATGATCTTTGTTTCCTGGGCCAGCACGCGGGCGAGAGCCACGCGAGCGATCTCACCGCCTGACAACGTGGTGATTCGACGCTTGGCGAGATGCGCGATGTCGGTCGCCTCCATAGCCGCACTGACCACGGTGGAATCGTCGACCGCACTTTCGCGTGACTTCCATGCGAATCGACCCATCGACACCACTTCGCTCACGGAGAACGGAAACGCAACGGCGTTGCTCTGCGTGAGCACCGCGCGATGTCGAGCCAGTTCGACGGGTGGGAAGTCCCGCATGGAGCGACCGTCGAGGGCGACGACTCCGGTTGCCGGTTCGACGTCTCCGGCGAGAAGGGCCAACAGACTCGACTTGCCGGCACCGTTCGGTCCGACGACCGCGACGAGTTCGCCGTCGGAGAACGAGCAATTGACACCCGAGCACAGAACAGCGCCTTCGCGCTCGAGACTGGCGTTCTGAGCGGTGATGTTGCTCATGCCCATCCACCCTGACGGGAGCGGAGTCGACGGAGCTGCCAGATGAACACCGGAGCGCCGATGATCGACGTCAGGACTCCGAGGGGGAGCTCGGACGGTTCGACGATCGTGCGCGCGAGAACGTCGGACAGAGCGACGACGACCGAGCCGAAGAGAACCGATAGCGGAAGCACGTATTTGTGGCGCGGGCCCACGAACAAGCGCACGACGTGGGGGACGAGGAGTCCGACGAAGAGCACGATGCCCGACACCGCGACCGCCGAACCGGCGAGGATGGCCACGACGAGGAGCACCTGGATCCGTGCGCGCTCGACGTTGACACCGACGTGTCGGGCGGCCCGGTCGCCGAGCGACAAGAGGTCGAGGGTTCGGCTCAAGCAGATCGCGCCGATGATTCCGACGGCGGCCGTCGGTGCGACGATGCACACCTTTTCCCAGGTTGATTGCGAGAGCGAACCGAGGGTCCACGACGTGAGCGAGCGAAGCGACGAGTCGTCGGCCACGTAGGCGAGCAAACCGATGAACGCCCCGGCGATCGCGTTGAGTGCGACGCCCATGAGGATGAGTGTGAGCACTTCGGTGCGCCCGTCGAAGCGCGCGGTCGAGTACACGACGGCGACGGCGATGAGTCCGCCGATGAACGCCGCCACGGGAAGAGTCCAGATTCCGAATGGGGCGAATCCGGTGACGATCTGAAGTGCCGCGGCCGCCATCGCACCGGACGAGACACCGACGATGCCGGGTTCGGACAGGGGATTGGCGAAGGCTCCTTGCATCACGGCGCCCGCGGTGGCGAGCGATGCGCCGACCAGGATTCCGAGCACGATGCGGGGGAGCCGGACGTACCAGATGAGTTCGTCGGCGACCTGGTCTTTCGCCGAGCCGCCGATGAGGTTGGTGCGGCGCAGGATTGTGCGCACGACCTCCGAAGGTGACACGTCGTATGCGCCGACGATCGCCGAGACGACAACTGTGGTGAGGAGGAGAAGAAGGAGGACGAGCCCGACGATCTTCGGATCGACTGTCGTTCGGGCTTCCTTGTTCACGGAACGGCCTTCTCCATTTCGGCGGCGATCTCCTGGCGAAGACTCTCGATCAGGCTAGGGGTGCGCGGTCCGAAACTGAAGAGAAGGCCGTCTTCGACGGTGATGACGCGCTTGGCTTTCCCCGCCGGTGTCTGGGCGACTCCTGCCAACTCGACGAGGCCGTCGACACCGTTCACGGACGTGAGGCCGGTTGTCGTCACGAGCAGGACGTCGGGAGCGGCTTCGACCATTGCTTCTGGTGTGAGGGGGGTGAACGCGAGGTCGAGTCCGATCGAGGTCCCCGCGTCGATGGCACCGGTCGCGGTGATGATCGAGTCGGGACCCGATCCGGGCCCTCCGATCAGGTACACGCCGGCTGGCCCGCGGAGATAGAGGAACGCGACGCGAACATCGGCGAGGGCTGGGTCTTTCTCGAGACGTGTGAGATCGGAGTTGATGGCTTCGCTCAAACGAGTCGCGCGATCTTCGAGTCCGAGAATCGAGGCGACTCGTTCGAGTCGCGGAACGATGTCGTCGACTTTCGTCGCGTTCTCGACAAGTTCGATTCGCACGCCGGTGGATTCGATCTGATCGAGTGCGGTTTGCGGTCCGCTGTCCTCGTCGATCAGGACGAGTGTCGGGCGTACGGCGAGGAGGGCCTCGACGTTGATGTCGTGCGCTGTCGTGACGATCGGGAGATCGGCGGCCTCGTCGATGGTGCTCGAGATGTCGCGCGCCACGACCAAGTCGCCGGCACCGAGGGCGAAGACGGCTTCGGTGATTCCGGCGGTGAGCGTCACGATGCGCTCGCCACTCGTCTCCCTTGGCGTGTTGGTGCCCGCGCAGGCCGTCGTCGCAAGAACGGCGAAGACCGCAACGGCCCGCACGAACTTCATGAAGCGCGGGTCTTTCGACTCCGAACGACGAGCACGACACCGCCGATGACCACGATGCCCGCGGCCGAGAAGAAGATGACGACCCCAATGCTCGAGGAACCGCGGTCGCCGGTCGCGATCGCCGTGAGGTCGGCGACGTCGTTGGCCACGGTCACTTCGGTGACGGTCTCGGTGGAAGTGGGTGCAACGGGCGCGACGGTGGTTGTGGGAGGTTCACCGGTGAAGGTGACCGGGATGACGAGGTCCTGCGAACGATCGTCGTAGATCGTGTGATCGTTCTTGGTGACGATGGCGCACTCGACGCGACGGCAGTCGATGACTTCGTTGATGGCCGGTCCGACTCCGAACTCGACGCGAAACGACCCGTTCGGCCCGTAGGGGATGGCGAGCTTGGTGCCGTACGACGGCGGATTCGACGAGATCCAGACCGATGCTCCACCGGTTCCGGCTCGATCGGCTCCACCTCCGCACGGAGACGGCGCTTGGCCGGGGTTCGGCTTCACGCACAGTGCGACGTAGATCCCCTTCGTGACGTCGTAGCCCGAACCTTCGACGACGACCGTGTCCCCATTGCCGTCGAGGTCCTGGCTCTTCGACACGGTGAGCGTTCGTGTGCCGTCGGAGGTCGTGAGTGCCGGGTCATTGGTCGGCAGAGAAGCCTGCGCGCCAGCCGCACCGACACCGGCGAGACACGCGAACGCAATCGCGGTGGCGCAGACGGGGAAGTGGAGACGGAGGCGTGCCATAGAAACGACCTGCGGCCGGGTCCCCATCTTCACGGAAGACCGCCGGGACCGACCAAACGAGACCGAAGTCTGCCTGTGTCGTCGGGCATTCCGACCGTCAGCCGCGGTCAGAGGGTGGCCAGGTAGGCGTTGAGGCTCGTTCCGACCAGGTCGGCGGCGTCGTCCGAGGGGTGGTCGGTGTAGCTGTAGAGGCGAAGGCTGTCCTTCACGTGACCGCACGTGTCGGCCGAGGTGTCGCACAGGAGCTCGGACGGATCGAACACGGTGACTGCACCACCGAAGCCGTCCGCGATGCGCTGGAGCATGGAGCGGTACGAGGCGGTATCGGACTCGAAGCGCGAGAAAGGCACCGAGCAACGAGGATTCGACTCGACGAGGAGCGAGTTGACGAGACCAATCGTTGTGCGCCGATTCGTGCAGTCCTCGGGGGCCGCGAGGGCCGGGTTGTCCACGTACAGCACGACCTTCTTCCCTCCGTCCACGAGACGACGAACGGTCTCGCGCAGTGCACCTTCGACTTTGTCGTAGAGAGGGCTGGCAGGGAGCCAGTCGAAGTTCGTGAAGTCGGGCCACTCGAACATCGCGCGCACCGCACCTTGCAGAACGACGACTCGAATGTTCGGGTCGTCGATCACCGTGTTCACGGCCGGGACGACGAGATCCTGGAATCGTTCGTGCGCGGGATCGTCGGAGATGAGTGGAACTGCCGACTGAATTCCCTTGGTGCCACCGAGGACCGTCCACCAGAGGCCGTCTCGCGACGTCCTCATGAAACCACCGATGAGTGCCGAAGCCTTGCTGTCGCCGATGAGTGCGTACGTGGCCGCACCACGCGCGTCGGTTCGGCAGTCGGCGAACAATTCTTGGGTGGTCGGATCGAGACCGCAGCCGATCACGGAGATGTCGTTGATGTCGCGCACCTCGCCCGGATCGAGGGCGACGTTGAGTTCGTTGAAGCGACGACTCGGTACGCCGTCACGCATCCAGGTGAGCGTGCCGATTCCGCCGACGGCAGCCATCGCGACGACGAGGCCCCCAACCACGACTTTGCGATTGCGGTGGAAGCGAAGGGGTCGTTCGATGAGGCGATACGTCAGATACGAGAGGAGGACCGCGAGTACGACTGCACCGACGCGGATACCTGCCGAAGGAACACCGCTCGCGATGATCCGCGCGTACACCAGCAGCGGCCAGTGCCACAGATACAGCGGGTACGAGATCAGGCCGATCCACACCATTCCTCTCAGCGCGAGGACACGTCGACCCCACCAGGTGTCGGGACCGGTGGCGATGAGTAGGGCCGCACCGACGGTGGGTGCGATGGCGTTCCAACCAGGGAAGGTGCTCCGACCATCGAGGGCGAACATTGGGACGACGATGGCGATCATTCCGAGACTGGCGGCGAGCGGCCGAACACGATCGGTGATTCGATGGCCCTCGACGGTGAGCATCGCGAGCAGTGCACCGATGAGAAGTTCCCAGAAGCGGTTGAGCGGTGAGTAATAGCCGCCAGCGCCGTTGACGCTCGCGAGGCCGAGTGCGAACGACGCGGTGATCAGAACGATCGTCGGTGCGATCGTTGTGCGTCGGAAGCGGTACAACACCCAGAGGATGAGTGGCCACACGATGTAGAACTGCTCCTCGATCCCGAGCGACCACAGATGAACGAGCGGCTTGACCTCGGAGGCAGTATCGAAGTACCCGCTCTCGGCCCAGAGGAACAGGTTCGAAACGAAGAAGGCTCCGCCGGCGATGTGTTTACCGAGTGAGCGGAATTCGGAATCGAAGAGCGACGTCCATCCGATCGCATAGGTGGCGACGAGAACCGTGACGAGCGCTGGGAAGATTCGTCGCACCCGACGGTCGTAGAAGCCGCGGATCGTGAACGAGCCCGCTGATAATCCGTTGACAATGTTGGTCGTGATCAGGAACCCGGAAATCACGAAGAAGACGTCGACGCCCACGTATCCACCGGGGACGAGCCAGGGAAACGCGTGGAAGAGAACCACCGAGCCCACAGCGATGGCGCGCAGTCCGTCGACGTCCGCGCGGTAGGTGTGCGGGGAATCCGTCATGCGAACTTTCCCGAGCGCATGAATCGACCCTAGTGAAGGGCGACCTGACGACCCCGGCATCTCGTTTCAGGGTTAGGGTCGAGTTCTTGGAGGCGGCACTCGCGATTCCAGTTCGGCCTTCGTGGCGTGGACTCATCCATCGCTTCTGGACGCTGTTGTCGATTCCGGCGTTCGTCGTGTTGATCTGCCTAGCCAGCTCCGGTGGCGCTCGTGTTGCGATGGTGATCTACGGAGTCGGAGTCGCGACGATGCTCGGAGTGTCGGCGGTGTACCACTCGGGTCGACTCGGTGCTGACGCCGAGCGTCGCTTCAAGCGTTTCGATCACGCGACGATCCTGCTCGCGGTTGCCGGGAGTTACACGGCGGTGACCACGCTGAGTCTTCGGGGTCGACCCGAATTGACTCTTCTGGTCTTCGTCTGGACGGCAGCCACGATCGGCATCGTCATTCGGATGGCGTGGTTGCACGCGCCTCGGCCAGTGGTGATCACCGTGTATCTGGTGGTCGGGTGGAGTGCGCTGATCGAGATCGGTGCGTTGTCCGCTGCGCTGAACGCGATTGACACCGCTCTCTTGTGGACGGGCGGCGGGCTCTACTCCGTGGGAGCGGTGGTCTACGCGGCCAAGCGGCCGAATCCTTGGCCGAAGACCTTTGGATTTCACGAGGTCTTTCATGCACTGGTGGCTGCCGCGGCCACCGTGCACTACGTGCTCGTGATGCGCCTGGCCCTCTGAGGAGTCGCTGTTCGCTGGTCAGAGGTTGGCAATGCTGATGACGATCTGAACTTGCATGGCGATCATCGCCATGGCGAAAGCGAGTCCACTCCCGATCATCAACTTCAAACGTCCGTCGAACGCATCCATGCGTCGCTCGAGCCCGTCGATGCGTCGCTCGACTCGTTCGAAACGAGCGTCGACGAGAGTCCGGAACTGATCGAGGTCGTGATGGCGGACGACGTCGCTCCAGCCGCTGGGTGGGAGGTGTTCCATCAACGTGTTGGCCATGTCGTCTCCGAGGACTTTCTGGAGCCCGAGGTGTAACTCGAACCGTTGTGCTTCGCTGATCGCCATCGTACGTTCCTCCTGGCTGGTGAGTCACGGGAGATGTGTGCTGGGAGTTCAGAAGAGGGAGAGCCGGGCGTAGTCTGAGGGATGTATCCGCCCCTTTAGCTCAGTCGGTAGAGCAGCGGACTTTTAATCCGTTGGTCCAGGGTTCGAGCCCCTGAGGGGGCACATGAACGATCGGTACAACGCCATC